>CAZKOK010000479.1:1361-3555 GCA_964554355.1 uncultured Spirochaetia bacterium
GCTTCTCCCTCAAGCGGCTGCCTCAGGATAAAGCCGGCAAGCTGTTTTTCAGTTAATCTGATAAGATCAAGCGCAAGGGCAGGGCTGATATTCCGGGTAATTTCACTCCAGTTGTCATTGCTGTCTGCAATAAAAGTGCAGAGTTTTTCAAATGAAACGGGACCGCTTTGCTGTATTTTTAAATTGAAATTATCACGCTGCTTCGAAAGCCGTCCGAGACCGGTCTGGACAAGATGAAGTACTATGTCTTTTACATTCCAGGTCGGATAGCAGGTCGGCTTAAGCCAGTCCTTTCCCGTCAGGCTGCTCAGCAGATTAATCAGAATATCTGTTATTTCAGAGAATAGTTTTCGTGTATCGACTATTCCGGGTTTTTCCATGGAATTCTTCTCCTGCAAGAAAGTTATCTGATCTTCATTTTTCCTGTTAATTCGGTTTCTATGTATGTTCCCTCTTTCCATTCGCACATCCAGACTTTCGCTTTATCATCCGATGTGATTGTTTCCATTTCATCATCTTTTATTATAACAGCCGCGCAGTTTTCAAGACCGATTCCCGGGACCCCGGCTTGACGGACCATGTCACTGAATGTTTCCCTTCTGTCGCCTTCATTGAAATGGGGACAGGCAATATAATTTATCATATTCAGGCAGTCCAGCAGAATAAGAGGCTGGTTCGGATCTTCGCTGCGCAGCGAATCCGAGTTGCCGTATCTGAACCAGCAGATTGCCCCTGCGCTCAGGCCTGATAATAAAATGTTTTTCAGCCAGGCTTCTTTCAGTATCCGGTCAAGTGATTTCTCTTTCCAAAGCTTAAGCATCTTTTTTGTATTTCCGCCGCCGACATAAATTATATCCGAACTAAAAATAATATCTTCAAGTTCACTGATGCTGTACTTTTTATTGATCAGTTCTATGGCAGAGACCGAACAGCCGATGCGGCTGCCGAAGTGTTCATGCACAGTTTTTATGTATAGTTCGGAATCTTCTGAAGCTGTGGGAATAAAGCAGAGTTTCGGACATTCTTTACCCGTCAGCTTCTTTATATGAAGGTCTATTTCAGTCGTTTCAACCGGGTATCCGGGTCTGCCGATTTCACCTCCGCCGATTGCAGCAATTATTCCCATGATTCAGCCGCCGAGTATCTTTTTCATAACACTTTCAGCATCTTCGTCTTTAATAAAATTGATGAATTCTTTGTCTCCCGAAAGCTTTTTTGCAAGGCTGAAATATTCAGGCGCCTGTTTCTGAAATGCCTGCATATAAGGTTCCTTTCCGGTGCATTTTACAATAATAAACTGGGAAGCGAAATGCAGGACTGAAAACAGTTTTACAACATCGCCTTTTTCAAAGCTTATATGGATATTTTTACCGGCCATATAGGGATTCAGTTTATTCAGGTCAGAGCTTCCGGCCCAGAGGTCCGGGGATGCGAAAACCACTTTCCTGACCCTGGACATGGTAATTGCCCCCATGCACAGCGGACAGGACTCTACAGTCGAGTAAAGAGTCAGTTCCCGGTTTTCCGTGTATTCATCGGGAAGACCGGCAATGGCATTCATTTCCGCATGCGAAAGTATTGTACCCCGAAGCCTGTTGCATGAAGGTTCCCTGTCATAAATCTGGTTCCTTCCGGCCGAGATCACTTCGCCCTTTTTATTGGTAATTACAGCGGATATTCCAAGCGAGCCCACACCAAGAGCTTCCACGGCCAGATCAAGACAGTATTTCCAGTGTTCTTTCATTGTTTCTTCCTTTTTTTATGATTGTTTATTATTTCAGATTTTGGGTAAAGAGGGCAATATGGTAATTGGAATAAATGTGTTCATTAATGACACGATGAAAAACCTCACGCGACGGACGCAACGGATAAGATGCCGCGGCGTTTATTTATTGTTACGGTGAATCAGGAGGGCTGACATATTTTTTGTCTGTTCAGTACATCCGTAAATAAGCAGCAAAGCATAGCGTTGTTTTTATCATGGTGCCCCGTTGCGTGAGTCTGACCACTAAAATTTAACGTTAAATTTTAGTGGTCAGGTGAGGTTCTGAATCAGAGAAGATTATACAGTCTCTCCATCTGCTCTTCGGCGAATTTATCAAGCTTCCGGCATTCTCCGATCAGGCTGATTTTCTTTTCAGGGTCCAGTTCCTTTTCCTTGATCAGGTCCAGATTTTCACCCTGCTTTTTATAT
>CAZKOK010000480.1:0-3543 GCA_964554355.1 uncultured Spirochaetia bacterium
CCATCATTTCGGACAGTTTTTTATACTTCTGATGTTCGATCAGCCGTTCAACAAGCTCAGCCCTCGGATCACCTAGTTCCTCATCAAAATCAACTTCTACAGGAAGCAGCATTCTTGATTTTATATAAAGCAGAGTGGCAGCCATCAGGTAAAATTCGGTAATATTTTCAAGGTTGATATGTTCACCGCTCTGCAGATATTCCAGATACTGCTCTATAATCTGGGCAATTGGTATATCATAAATATTTACTTCATTTTTCCTGATTAAAAACAGAAGCAGGTCCAGCGGACCTTCGAATTCTCCGAGCTTATAGTTGTTTTTTTCCTGAATCTGTTCCATTTTCCCGACTGTAATTATTCTCTTAAACAGGCTCTGGAAAGTATATCTTTTAGCGCCTAACAAGTAAATAGCCAGGATAAAATTATGAATTATTAAATAAGAATTATTATTTTAAAACCACAGCCTCAGAGAACACAGAGGAGTTTTCATAATTCAGATATGCATATTTTCCATGATATATCTTTTTTATTTGAATTATGTATTTATTGTTTTTAAAACCCTTACAATTTTATAAACAAGAATATTATTCCCCGGCAGCCTGTTAAGCCTTTATTAAAAACTCTGTGTCCTCTGTGGTTTATTTCGTATTGTCACTGAAGATAATATTGACTATTATCAATATATGAAAAAACACACCGCATTTATTACAGGTGCTTCTTCCGGTATCGGGCTTGAATTTGCAAGGAACCTTGCCGGCAGGGGGTATGATCTTGTTCTTCTGGCAAGAAGAGAAGACAAGCTTAAGGAAATCAAAAAGGAACTTGAATCAGAATATTCAGTCAGATGTGATTTTATCAGGGCCGATCTCTCTGTGGGAAAGGATATCATAAATGCAGCTGATTACCTTAAGGGACATTCTGGAATTGACATGCTTGTCAATAATGCCGGTTTCGGAATATACAGCCTTTTTCACAATCTTGAATCTGCCGATGCCTTGCGCATGCTTGATGTTCAGTTAAGAAGCACTATCATGCTTTGCCGCGCTGCGCTTCCTGCAATGATTGAAAACAGGGAAGGCAATATAATAAATGTATCATCACTTGCCGCATATACAAATACTCCCGGCAGCGTCATGTATAATTCGTGTAAATTATTCCTTAACAGTTTTTCCAAAACACTTGCGGCTGAAGTCCGGGGAAAGGGAATAAAGGTCCAGGCCCTGTGTCCTGGATTTACCCATACCGAATTCCATAAAGACGGAAGACTCAAGGTTTTTAAAGACAAACAGACCCCAAAATGGTTATGGATGAATGCTGAAGATGTTGTCAGACTTTCCTTAGAGGCTCTGGATAAAAAAGGAAAAACCATATTTATCGCAGGCTTCCGAAACCGGTTTTTCAGGTTTATCCTGCGCACAAATCCCCTTTTAAGAAATTATATGGACCGACAGGCCCTTTTAAGAACGAGGGATTAACATTTACACTTATAAGTCCGGAAGCGGCGTCATTGCTGCGAAAGCAGGAATCCATATGCGAGGAGATTCCCGCCTTCGCGGAGGATGACATGCATGCCCTGAAGTGCATGTACCGGCGATCACCGGCACATGTAAATTAGTGTTCGTGGTTCCCATTCATAATTCATAATTTCCTTATGCCCTGCCCTTCAATATCAGACAGATACACGGAAAACTTTTCTCCGGTCTCGGGATTTACTATATCAGGATTCAGTTCCAGAAGCGGCACCAGCACAAATGCCCTTTTTATCATTTTGGGATGAGGAACTGTCAGCTCTTTTTCCATAATAATAAAATTTTTGTATAAAAGGATATCCAGATCGATTACCCTCGGTCCGTAACGCCGTTCCGGATCACGCACCCTGCCCGCCTTCTGTTCAATTAATAATAACTCTTCAAGTAATTTCTCAGGTGGCAGTTCTGTTCTGCATTCAATTACCTGATTAATAAAGTCCGGCTGGCCTGCTTCTTCCTGTGCTTCGGTCAGGTATAAAGAAGAGCTGCGTACTTTTGTGCACAGCCTATTAATTTTCTTTAAGGCGTTTATTATGTTTCTCTCTTTATCACCAAGGTTTGAACCCAGTGAAATATAAACCATAGACTAAAACAGTTCTTTTGAAGCTTCTTCTGAAACGGGTGTGGCAGGTACAGCCCCCCTGAATGCTGTTTCTTCTTCTGCTCCCGTGCCGGCCGGACTATCGGCTTCCTTTTTTTCGGCTGCTTCAGGGAAAAGGATCTTCCTGAGTTTTACTTCTATATCGTCCGCTATATCTCCATTGGATTCAAGGAACAGCTTGGCATTTTCACGGCCCTGCCCTATCCTTTCTTCGCCGTATGAATACCAGCTTCCTGCCTTCTCGATAATATTGAACTTCAGAGCAGCATCGAGCATGCTTCCCGATTTGGAGATCCCGGTGCCGAACATGATTTCCATCTCGGCTTTTCTGAACGGAGGGGCAACCTTGTTTTTAACAACTTTGACCCTTACCCTGTTTCCTATTGCATCGTCCGTTCCTTTTGAAATTGTTTCGATTTTTCTGACTTCCAGTCTTACGGATGAATAGAATTTCAGCGCCTTTCCTCCGGTGGTTGTTTCGGGATTGCCGAACATGACGCCGATTTTCATACGGATCTGATTGATGAATATCAGGCATGTACCGGACTTTGAAATTGTCCCGGTAAGCTTTCTTAATGCCTGACTCATAAGCCTGGCCTGAAGGCCCATATGCGAATCTCCCATGTCACCGTCAATTTCGGCCTGAGGTGTCAGCGCTGCAACAGAGTCGACAACAATTATATCAACTGCACCCGACCTTACAAGAGATTCAGTAATTTCCAGGGCCTGCTCGCCGGTATCGGGCTGTGATACCCATAATTCATCAATATTAACACCAAGATTTTTGGCATAAACAGGGTCAAGAGCGTGTTCCGCATCAATAAAAGCGGCAATACCACCTTTATTCTGCGCTTCAGCAATTGCATGCAGGGCCAGAGTGGTCTTGCCTGAAGATTCCGGACCGTATATTTCTATGATCCTGCCTTTCGGATATCCTCCGATACCCAAAGCAGCGTCAAGCAGTATGGATCCTGACGGTATCGATTCAATACCGAGATTGGCTGAACGTTCGCCGAGTTTCATAAGCGAGCCTTTGCCAAACTGCTTTTCAAGCTGTAACCTGGCCGCTTCTATAGCCTGATATTTTCCTTCCTGATTTTCATGTACCTGCAACGGCTGTGCAGTGCTTTTTTTTGCCATAGATACCTCCCAGCTTGATAAACATCAAAAAACGTGTTCCTGCTTCAAGATTACCAGCTTTATTTTAAATCGTCTATATCTTAATTACCAAAATCCAATTATATACCGGGCAAAAGATATTACTCTGATGATTATGATTATAAAGAATTATTTTACGAGAGAAGGGCAAAAGTGAATATTCTTTCGGGCAGAGTTGTACTGTGCATAAACAGAGAATTAAATTTTCATTCAATCAAATATCTTTTCGAATGGGATTGTTTATAATTTTCCGCT
>CAZKOK010000481.1:0-3527 GCA_964554355.1 uncultured Spirochaetia bacterium
TCCGATAGTCTGATGAAGATTTCCAAGCGAGATCCATTTAAGCGGCTCGAAATATTTACCCTGATATAGAAGATTATATGTGTTTCCTTTCTCCAGGAAATCACCGCGGACGGAATCATAGTCGATTGACATAAAAAATCTGTCATTTACCGAAGCGCTGACATTTATCAGGTCGATTATGCGGTTAAAATCAAAAAGTATGGGAATGTCAGCAGTGGCAGCTCCGGCAAATTCACTCCCCAATACCGGGAGTCTCAGTCCCGTGTCAATAAAAAGGATTATTTCGCCTTCCTGGGTAAAATCCTGCGCATAAATGAGGGACGGAGGAAGGAAAAACTGCAGAATGAAGACAAAAAGAAGGAAAGGCTTGTATTTCATGAATTCCGCACCTTTCCTTCTTCCTGCATAACATGATAGTTAAAATTTAATCGTAATTCCGAAATTATGTGTAAATCCGATTTCCTTAGGAATAAATGCATAGTCTATTGCATAATCGGCCATACCAAGCTTCATATTAAGGCCCAGACCGGCTGAAATGTTTCTTCCGGTGCTTCCACCGGGCAATGTAAGCATGTAGCCGACCCTGGCATATATGAATTCAGAGAAGGAATATTCCAGACCGACACCGAAATGCGGCATTTCACTCAGGAAATAATCCACCATCCCGCTTAATGACAGTGTATGGCCTTCAATATTCATAAATGCATATCCGAGTGAAAGATAGAAACTTAAGGGCAATTCCCAGCTTTCGGTTTCATACTGACTTAAAAGAGTCATCGGAATACCAAGGTTTCTTACACTCAGTGCAACGGAACCGTTTTTAAACTCTTTTTCGGACTGCAGATAAATAAGACGCAAAGTATCGCTGTCATTAATCACCCGTGCAATTTCCCGTTCTTTTTCGGTTTCAATGTCAGAATTGCTGATTTTCTCCTGGTCGGTAAGACTGTCAATTGCAGCCTTATAATCGGAATTCAGCTGTGTAAGTTCTTCGATAGCTTCATCAAGCTGGGCCTGTACTGATGCGTCCGGATTGTTCCTGTCAATTTTACCTTTGATATCCTTTATTTTCTGTTCCTGAAGGCGTTTGTTGAATTCGTAATCGTCGTCAAGCTGTTCTCTTGTTTTTTTGGTCTCGATTTTAAGGTCATAAAGTTTTACTGAAGCATTTTCCCTTACCGAATCAAGACGACTCTGAATTATCCTGCTTTCCATGCCGTACATCTGGCTGAGCAGTCTTGCATATATATCAAGTTCCTTTTCCCTGTAGTCGCTTTTGGATTTTTCCTTTCCCTTGTCGCTTGCTGCCTGGAGGATCTCAATTTCTCTTGTCAGCTGGGCAAGTTTAAGATCATCAAGCAGTTTGTTTTTGTCCTTTTCTATTTTTTCAAGGTATTTTTCAAGGCTGGATTGCAGGTTTTCAAGGGTTTTTGCAGTCTCTTCCTGTTTTTTGCTTATTTCTGCTTCGTACTCGGCTATTTCCTTTTCCTTTTCGGCAATACGTGAATTAAGCCGTTTTACCCAGGGATCTGATTCAAGACTTTTAAGTCCGGTATTTTTAACGGCCAGGTCCTTTTTAAGAAGCTTAAGCTGGTTTTTGGAATCCTCATCTTCCTTGCCTTCAAGTGAGGCAATCTGCTGTTCGATTGAGCTGATCTCATTCCTCAAAGCAGCTGCAGGCGGACCGGTTGCTTCTTCAATATTGGACTGGTATTTGCTTATCTGGTCTTCAGCATTGCTGATAAGTTCCTCGCGTTTGGTTATGAATGATTCCCCGGCGGTATTGATGCTTTCGGTCTGGGAATCATGGAATTTATTCAGATTATCCAGAATTCCTGTGATATTCTCTTCTATAAGTTCGGCGGACAGCCCTTTTTCGGGATCATTGACAACAGCAAAGAGTCTTTCACGTTCTTCATCAATATAGAGGATATTATTGTCCCTGCGTTCCTTGTCGGCAAGAATTACTGAAAGTTCTTCCTGATATTTTATATCGTTTTTTGCACGGGCATCGGCAGTATCTGCAGATGCCTGTTCGACTGCTGTATTGGCTTCGGCCAGCTGCGTTTCATATTCGGCTTTCTTTTCCAGAAGACTGTCCAGTTTGGCCCTGTCGTCGCCTTCCCGGACCTTTGCTTCTTCGGCTGTTATTTTTTCATTTTGCCGGTCAAACATCAGCTGAACCTTGTCCCGTTCTGTTTCAGCTTTGACAAAGTCGGCGGCAATTATCTTAAGCCTGTCTTCATTGGCTTTGTCGACTGAGATTTTGTCTTTATCATACCGGGCCTGTGATTCTTCATAAGTTGGAGCGGTCGGGGGCATTCCTATATACGGCAGTTCGAAACGGAACATTGTTCCGATATCGGTCATTGCTGAAAATCCGTATGAGTCACTCAGATTTTGATACCAGGCCTTTCCGGATATACCGACTGAGAAAAAATCGGCAAATTCCACGGCATATGTTGCTCCCAGAGTCAGGTCGAATGTCTGTCCTTCTTCCTCAATCTGACCTTCAGGATCAAAGCCCGTGAAAAGTCCCTGCTGAAAAAACTGCAGTTGTAGGCCCACATTACCGATTCCTGCAGGGAATACCGTAGAGACCTGGCTTAATGAAATATCCCCAAGGTTCAGATAGGGGTATATTGAAAATGAAAGCTGAAAGTCATCAATAGGGGTAATCAGGGCGGGATTATAGGGCATGCTTTCAAGCTGGGAATTAAATCCCTCTGCAATTCCTGCCATGGCATCTTCTCTTGCGGCAGGAGGAAAAATCAGGAATTCGCCGGCTGTTGTTCCGATATCCTGACTGAAAATATATGAGCCGGAACAGAAAACCAGTATTACTGCAAAAAGGTTTCTAAATAATGATTTCATATGCTTCTGACTCCTTTCAGCCAACAACCTGTTATATTTTCGACTGAAGACCTTTCAATCCTTGTTAGCGGGTGACAGGTCATATAATCATATAATGCAATAATCATGCCAAAAACTGTAAACAATAAGTTCTTCTGCCGTTAAAAACTGTATATTTCAACAATAAACCCATATTTCCCTTTAATCTTCTGTATTTAATTTTATTTATTTCTATTTGAATATGCAAATAAACATGGTAAAAAATAAAATTCTTATTTTTCAGGCCGTATAAGGAAAAACCCGGTTATGCAGTTTGAAAAAATGACTGCTATATAACATTTTATGTAATATGTTCGACTATTTGGACGAAAATCCTGATTTTAAATGTGATGACTGATAATCATTTATACCGGAGATCTGATAAGAAATAATCTTGCAGCTAATGCTGTATACCTGAATGTTAAATAACTCTAATATATTTAATATCTTTTCCAGGTTTTTGGCATAATTATTGCGTTGATGTTTAAGATAAATTATAGGTTTAGTTGAAATGTCATAATTAAATCCCTAAAATTAATGGTAATGGAGATTTTTTAAAGTTTGAAAATATGAGTATTTATCGGGAAATCCGATAAGGAGTTGATTATGACAGCATCCGAAAAAAAAATTATACA
>CAZKOK010000482.1:0-3518 GCA_964554355.1 uncultured Spirochaetia bacterium
ATAGAAGTATCAACATTCCGGTCTTCAAAATCTGCCGAACATGATGAAGTATACGGCACGATTGATGAGGACGTAAGACGAAGGGATTTTACAATAAATGCTCTTTACTATGACCCAAAGAAGGAACAGATAATTGATTATGTCAAGGCAATGAGAGACATCCGTTCTTCAAAAATCAGGTCACTTATATCTCCAAACGACAGTTTCCTTGAAGATCCTGTTCGAATGATCCGCGCTGTAAAATACAGCGCATCACTTAATTTTAAAATTGATAATGCACTGAAAAAAAGCATAAGGAAAAATGCTAATCTTCTTGAGTCATGCTCCAAGTCGAGACTTACAGAAGAGATATTCAAAATTTACAAGAGCGGACACTGTTATGAAATTATCAATATGCTTATACAGTTAAGGCTTTTTAAATTTTTCCAGCCTGCTTACTCACGTCTTCTTGAGAACAGCATAAACAGCAAGGACTTTTTTGACGATCTCAGACAGCTGGACAGGAAAGTAAGAAAATCTGATGAAAATGAAGCAAGAAAAAATGCAATTTCATTTTACTGCAGACAGGGCCTTAAAAATATGGGAAAAAACCCCAAAGACCAGATGCATAAACAGTGTTATCTTAGGATAAAAGAGTTAATGTATCCACTTACTCCGCCGAATGCTGATGTTGACGGGGCGGTCCGTATAGTTCTCCAGAAAATGGGAATCAGAAATATCCGGCAGCATTACGGCAAAAAAAAGACTGTTTCAATATAAATGAAACAGTCTCTAAAAGTGGCAGGACTAATGTTTTACATTTCACCGAATGTTTTTTCTGCTTCCAGTTCTTCCTGTATTCTGTTAATAAGAATTTGTGATTTTGAACCATATCCGCTGGGATCCACATCAACAGACTGTTCAAGATAAAATACGGCATCTTCGTATCTGTTGTCGGCAAATGAATTAACACCAAGAGCATAATAGGCAAGACCAACATTACTTCCAAGCTGAAGGGCAGAGTGATAATAATATTCAGCCATTGCGTAATCGCCATTATCATAGTTTATAAGTCCGAGATAATAGAGCGGAATATAATGTGTATCATCAATTTTCAGGGCTTTGTCAAAAGCTTCTTCTGCATCTTCAAGATCACCTGCAGCATATTCATCCATTCCATACTGAACAAGTTCAGGAAAGCTTTTTACTTCTGAAACATATGCAAGAAAATCTGCCTGAAAAAGATTGGGATTAATCCATGAAAAGGCCTTTGCATCTATTGCTGACTCATTTTCAGATTTTGTTGCGTCAGCCTGAAGCGCTCCAACGGCATCCCAGAGGGCCCGGTTGTAGCTTTTGTATTCAGAATTTACCAGGAAATGGACAAGTCCCCAGCTTTCAGCATAGAAAACATCAACACCGGATTCAGCTTCAGCTGTACTCAGCGTAAGTAAATCTTCAAGAGGATAGAGACTTGTACTGCCGCCGGCAAAATCACTCTTTTCGACATAATCCTTTATTGTTTCAAGCCAGGCAAGGTTTTCCTTGTAGGAAACCTTTTTCTGGTCTGCAAGATAAACACACTTTTCAAAGAAAATTGCAAATCCTTTCTGCAGCCAGAGAGGAGGATTTTTAACAAAAGATTTTAGAAACTGAATAAAACCATGATGTATCATTGCTGAATCAAATGAATCATCATCTTCGTAAAATCCGACAAGTTCGCTTTTTTCCTCGTTTCTGTACTGAAGATACACAAAGCTGTTTTTGACATCTGGAACCGTTCTGGCAAGATAATTTTTATAACTATCTTCAGATGAAAGAATTTTAACCTTCAGTTTTACTGAAAGTTCAGATGGATCAAAATGAAAATAAGTATTAAAAAGTTCGAAATAGGCGTCGATTTTTTCAGCTGTCTGCTGTGCATGGGTCTGACTTATTTCCGAATAGACTTTATAATACTTGCTTTCATATACCTGAGAAGTTTCCTGTGCATTTACCAGACCGGTAAAAAACACAATTAATAAAACCAATATAAACAGTTTTTTCATGATAGACTCCCACCACTATATTTCTGGAGGTAAAAAATGCACACCTCATTATATATAACGGTAAATTACCCTATAAAAATTATATTCCATATGAAAATAATATAGCAAATTAATTTAAAATTCACTAGCTAAAAACCCAAAAGAAAATGAAAATCATGACAATTCTTCAATTGTTATCGTTACATCTTCGAAAATAATACCTGCATAGCGCTCAACACTTTCGATAATATACTGCTGCAGGCCATGAAGATTGCTTGATATCTCCTTCTGAATCGGTACATTTACATGGATTTTAAGTCTGTAGGCATTCGGCACCTGTTTGACACTTACTTTCATTACTTCAATAGTTGAATCATATTCTTCAATACAATGAAAAACCATCTGTGCAAGTGCGGCTTCTGATATTGTTACTTTTCCCCTGTTTGCTTTGGTGAATTCCGGACGTACAACCGATTTCTCAAAGATTTTGGATCCTGACCTAAAAAGAAATTTCTTCTTCAGGAATACTTTTATTGAATCATAAAATATATGAGGATAATTTTTATGTATTTCAATTGCCGGAACAGGTATGACATGCTTTCCTTCGGTTTTTCTTGAAAGTATTGCAGTTTCAATTTCCTCTTTGCTTGCCACATCTTCAATGCGGAGAACCTTTGAAGGAGAGGGCAGCTTAAGCCGGCTGATGATTTTTTTAATCATTTTATCAGAAGTTCCAATAATGAGAATTCTCTTGAATTTCTGTGATTGCAGTACTTCCCGCACCTCATTTCTGTGTTCCTTGTCTTCAAAAAGAGCGGTCCTTATGGCTTTGAGGAATATTTTCTCCTTTTTTGCGGATTTCCCTGCAAGGATTTTCTGGTCCTTGATTAATAGACCGTCATCAATAATGAGCTCAATGCCGTATTTCTGGGCAATCAGTTTGGCCCTGAAACTTTTACCGGTTCCGCTTTTTCCAACAAGAGCGTATACCTTAATTCCTTTTATAATCCAGATAATATGCCTTATTACTGCTTTCATCATTATAATAATAATTCATATGATAATTTTATTGAATAGAATATTGACAAATTATTAATGTTAAAAGAAACTGTTATAGCTATGAATATGGACAATATTATAAACCAGTTAATTTCAAGCCCTATATTTCTTTCAACTTTTTTCAGCTGGTTCGTTGCACAGTTTATGAAAGTTATAATAAATCTGATACGAAAACACAGAAATACTTCAAAGGAAGTTATTGCCACACTTCTCTGGAAAACGGGAGGAATGCCGTCAAGTCATGCTTCTGCTGTTACTGCCCTTACAACTGCGATAGGGTTTATTGAAGGCATTTCAACCCCGTTGTTTATTGCAATGGTCATGTATGCCATGATTGTTGTAAGGGATGCTGTGGGCGTCAGGCGGTCATCCGGAATGCAGGCAAGGTCTCTTAATCTTCTCGGGAAACAGGTAAGTGAAAAGCTTGGTATCAAATATGAAGAAATAAAGGAA
>CAZKOK010000483.1:0-3517 GCA_964554355.1 uncultured Spirochaetia bacterium
TTGATACAGAATGGAATGGCGACGTATTCACCGGAACCTGCAGTTTTATTTTTTTCAGTGAAAACAACAGGCTTACGTGTTCTGTAAAAATCCCGGGCAGCGGTGTCGCCTGGATAACTGATGATACATTTCCTGTGAACAGGGACGGTTCGGTCCTGTCAATCGGAGACATTCAGCTTTTCCCGGACATTAACGGCCTGCGTATGGGAAATACCATCCTTACCCCCCGGCAGTGATATTCATCTGATATTTCTCGAATAATAAAATTCATATGGAAACTATTGACACCTGAATAGTTCCCTTAGTATTATCTATTCAAGAGATGCATATGGAAAGGAAAGATCTGATTGCCGGATTTGTATTCGATAATTACCTGAACAAGGGAAATTTCTCATTCTCAATGGATGAGATTGCGCAGAATCTCAACATGAGTAAAAAAACGATATACAAGCATTTTTCATCACGTGAAGAAATGCTTGAGTACTGTATTCAGGGTTTTTTTGCTGAACTCGAAAGCAGATTCAGCAAGCTGTCCCGGCGGCCATTCAGCACCGAACAGGAGTTCAGAGAACTGATTCATGACTGGTTCGCCGTTATTACGGATATTACTTCCAGTTTTGATTTATCGGCCCTGGACAGGATCCAGTACAGATATCCGGACTTCTGGAAGATCATGAATACAAACCGGGAAAGACTTGTAAATAACTACTTTTTGAAAGTTTTGAAAAAGGCGGCGGATCTCGGGCTTGTAAAAAATGAAATCCCTGTTCCGCTTTTGGTTAAGGCTGTAATAAACCTGATTACAGATCTTGCTGTTCCTGAAATTATTATTCAGCACGGCGGCGTTCAGGTATTCATCCAGTTTGTAGCAAGTATGATTCTTGACGGCATTCTAAAGAGAGATACCCATTCTGCAGGAAAATCACGAAATAACAAAGACTATGGAGGCCGAAAATGAAATTCGAAAAATACACTCTTTTTCTTGAGAAATACGGAAAACTTTTTCTTGCACTTGTATTTCTGCTGATAGCCGCGTCTGTAGTCGGACTTTTAAGGGTCAAAATAAATGCGGATTTCGATCTTTTTGCACCTAAAAATTCAAGATTCATAGAGGGTGAAAAACTGATGGAACAGGCCTTCGGGAATGACAGTCAGATTATGCTGCTTGCTTCAGGAGAGTTGACTCCTGCCGGAGTCCGCGAAATAATCAGCTTCTCGAATGAATGCTCGGATATTGAGGGGGTATCACAGATCCTTTCAGCTTTTCCGACAAGCCTGGCCGAAAAGGATGATTCGCAGATTGCATCACAGATAAGCCTTATTTCAAAAACTGAAACCGGGTCAATGAAATCGGTAATAACAGACGAAGACGGGACATGGTTTCTGTTAAGGATTCTGCTTTCTGATGCTTCCAATATCAGAAATTCGCTTAAGGAAATAAAGGAACTGGCAGACAGCAGTCTGACTTCATATTCAATCTCCGGAGAGCCGTACCTTGAAACTGAAATCTTCAATTATATTCTGAGAATTCTTCTTATTATTCCGCCTATAGCAATATTTCTGATACTCGCAGTTTTCAGGATCAGGATAGGAAGTTTCCGGGCCACTGTTCTGTCCATGGTCCCTGCTGTAATTACAGCAATCCTGACGCTTGGAATTATCAGCTGGATTCTGAAAAGTATTTCAATTATGACCGTACTTATTCCTGTCTTTATAATTGTACTCGGCAGTGCCGACGGGCTTCATGTCACAAGTCATATGATTGACCTGATCCGAAACGGTGAATCCAACCGGGATGCTATTTCAAAAACCCTGAGAGCGGTAGGCATACCGATAATACTGACAAGTCTGACAACCATGGCCGGGTTTCTTTCTCTTTCTGCAGTCAGAAGTCAGTCAATTACGGAAATGTCCATAATTGCTGCCAGCGGCATTCTGCTTGCCGGGATTGTAACCTGGATCATTCTTCCTGTACTGCTTCTGCACCAGAAGCCACTCACATCACGGAGAAAGGAAAGGCCTTCCAGGATTGTATCAGTTCTGGAGAAAATGACCGGAAAAACAGCTGTAATTGTATCGCTTCTCATTGTAATTGCATCTGTGCCCGGGCTTATGATGATTAAATCTGACTTTTCAATGGTGGACATGTATAAATCCGGAACATCTGTGAGAAAATCAATTGAAGAAATGAGCAAAAGGACCGGCGGCGCTTTCCCGCTGATGATCCTTGCTGAAACAGATAATTATTCTGATCCGTCTGCCGCAGTACCATTACTCGATTTTCAGAACAGCCTCGAAGAAAAGGGAATTGTTGCAGGATCAATGTCAATTTACTCAATGATCGCGCTTTTTTCCGAGCAGCTCAGCTCAAAACCTGGTTACCCACCGCAGGAACTGTTTGCAAAAAGGGTCTCCTCAATGATTCAAAATCAGAACAGCGACCTTTTTAATACACTGGTAGCTGAAAACGGATGGACCCGCATTGTGCTTTTTATTGATTCGCTTAAAACCGAAACCCTTAATGATATTATAGAAGAAGTTGACCAGCTTCAGGAAGAAACGGACATAAAATTGTATCCTGCCGGAACAGCATTTGAAATGATGAAAATGAACCTTATTATAGTTCCCCAGCAGCTGCAGTCTCTTGTTATTGCCCTGGCGGCTGTAATAATACTCAATTCATTATTCCTGAAGAAAATCAAGGCGGGATTTCTTGCAGCCGTTCCAATAGTTGTTACACTCGTCGGTCTTTTTTCCGTAATGGGATATGCCGGAATTGATATAAGCATAATAACATCCATTATGACCGGTCTGACAATCGGGGTAGGAATTGATTATGCTATTCACTATATCTCCCTCTATTATTACTATAAAAAACAGGACCACCCTTCTCCTTCACGCCAGGCAATAAAATACGTGGCCACTCCTGTTCTGGCAAATGCAATGGGACTTTCTATCGGATTCACTGCAATGATGTTCTCCCCATTTCAGATACACACGACACTGTCAATTCTTATGTGGGTCACGATGCTCTTGAGTGCGTTTTTAAGTCTGAGTCTTCTTCCTACCCTGACAGGGGCAACAAGGGAGAAAAAATAAACTTTCACATAAAAAAAAAGCTGTCCGGAAAATCCGGACAGCTTTTTTTATCTTATGTGTATGTTCTATTTGCTGAAACCCAGCGTATATTCACGGCCGTTCCTGTATATCCTGAAACTCTGCTCACCTTTGGGTTTGCTGTTAAGGGCAGCATAGAAATTCATTATTGAGTCCGTCTTTTTACCGTTCAGTTCAAGTATAATATCACCCTCTTTTAGACCTCCGTTGTAAGCTGCCGAATTTTCCAGTACGCCTTCCACAACAACACCCTGGGTTTTGTCATCGAGATTTACCTCTTTCCTGGTATTGTCATCCAGAAGTGCTATGAAAAATCCGGGCCAGAGGTTGCTGTTGCCGTCAATTTCACTTTCCGGCGCCCTGACATCAAATTCAACATTAAGTTTTACTTCTTTTCCAT
>CAZKOK010000484.1:0-3513 GCA_964554355.1 uncultured Spirochaetia bacterium
GGGTCCACTTTTTAAATCCATTTCATTACTGATCACTTCTTGTCAGTTTCATTATTTCTTCAGTTGACATTTCAACTGTTGCCTTGCCTCTGGCATAATCAAATGCATTTTCCTTAACCATGTCCGGCTTGATTTTTACGATATATACTCTGGAATTATCTTCGATAAAATCTATTTCTGTATCAGGAAGGAATTTATATTTTTCCCTGATTCCCTGCGGAATTGTAACCTGTCCCTTTTGTGTAATCCTCATGGTATTACTCCATACAGTAAGAGTAATGCCATATGTTTGGAATGTCAAGTTTTACCTGATGTAAACAGCTGGAAAGAAGGATCAGGAACTGATTTTATTCAGCAGTTCAAGCTTGTTCTGTGTTTCTGTCTTTGTATAGATCCGTGTCGCATGGGTTTTTACTGTCTGGACTGAAATGTATAATTTGTCGGCGGTCTGCCCGTATGTCAGGCCTTTCAGCAGACAGCGGACTATTTCCTGTTCGCGGGATGTAAGCCCCAGAGTGTCCATTTTTTCAGATGATATTTCAATATCACCGCGGGGGCTGTGAAGCAGTCTGATTTCTCCCAGAATCATCAGAATATTAATCAGAAGGTAAAGTACCGGCACTATGATAAAGCCGTCCGTCAGGTTTTTCAGAAAATCCACCCATATCATAACAGGAATCAGTACAATCACTGCGACGGGCAGGATTTTTTCTGCAGTATTGGGTTTAATTTTATTCGTTTTCCTTCTGGTGGCCAGGATGACAGTGGTCATCGAATAAATGATGGTTGCAGACATTATGCAGACTGAAATCAAAAGCATTATAAAATAAATATTTCTGACCGGAATAAAGAAATGGACAGTAATCAGGGCAACGGAAATCGAACTCAGTGATACAAAGATGCTGTTGCGCAGGTGAACATGTGAAAGGTCTTCTATTTCCGAATGGACAAATAATGGAATTGTCAGGGTCAGAAGAGCGCTGCAATAGGCTGCAATTATTCCGAAAAAATAAATTCCGCCCAGTTTGAGTTCCGCCAGTGTCTCGAGGTTGGAAAGAGAGACAATCAGTACGGCAAAAACCAGCAGAAAACTGATTTTCCAGAAACTGCCCTTTTTCCGGGTTTTTGCAGCTATGTAAATTGCCAGCGATAGCCGCATTATTCCGGCGGAGTAGGCAATAATATAGAGAGAAAGTTTCAGAAAAAACATATCGGACAGAGTTTACTGTTATTTTCCCTCTTTGTCACGATAAAGTACTATTCCTTTTTTTTAAAATCACCCTGTTTCCCGACTTTTTTGTTCAGTATCTGCCGGTATCTTTTTATAAAACAACAAGGACGGGAAAACTGTGTTTATTCCGGCATTAAAAAAAAACGCTTCGGCAGCCGCGATATTCTTTCTTGCAGCCGTACTCTGTTCTGCCGGGGATGGAAAGAATACTGTAACGATCCGCAGCATCAAGATTCAGATAGACAATTCAAAATACGTTCTGGATTCCGGCGCAGAGATTCAGCAGGACCCTCAGGATTTTATCGGAATTGAAACAATTATGTCTTTCACGAATCTTGTTCCCGGCATGGAGATAAAAGAGGACAGGCTGGAAGCGGAAATTTCCTTTTTTGGTATGAGACTTGAGGCTTCCGGTTATTTTATGAATCCGGAAGTTTATATTGTTCCGCCGCGGCTTGATCCTTCGATGAGGACCATTATTGTCAAAGTACGCAAAGGAATGCTTTCCAGATTCTCGGGAGGCCTGGCTTATGCGTACTGGGGCCAGCTGGCAGTCGGCGGCAGAAGAAACAGACTCGACCTGAGTGCAGGAGCAAATTTCAATGAAGTTTCATATCTTGATGAAAATCTTTATAACAGAAATATTGCTGCGGGGGCCGGGATCACTTATGCAAATTCTCTTTTCGGCGGGAATTATCCGGCGGAATTCCATGAGTTGTCTGTTGCCGCCCGAATCGGGTTCAGGCCTCTGCCGGACCTGCTTCTGTATGTTTCGGGAATGTACCGCTTCATCAGTTTCAGTAATCAGGATACGGCTGCCCTTGACGGAATTGTCATGCATGACAGTTATTCCTGGCTTAAAGTCTCTCCGGCGGTCCGGCTTGACTTATATTCGGATTTTGGGCTGTCTGCCGGATTGTCATCATCGCTGGGGCTGATATTTGACAGCCGGTTTGCGGCAGTATTTAACGCCGGGGTAAATATCACCTTTTCTGCAGGTGTGCTTACAGTCAGCGAAGCTGTCAGTTACAGCCAGGCTTTTTCCGAACTTCCTTTTCCGGAAAAAAAATCAGTTTCATCCGGGTTCTGTTCTCCGCTGGATTTTGCGGAAGGGATGGATGACTCACTGTTAAGCAGCAATAGCCGGATCAGCCTGGATTTGTTAACAGTGGTGCTGTTGGGGATTTTTCCGGTTTCTTTTAGCGTGTTCGGTTTTTTTGAGGCTGCTTTTCTGTCTCCTGCCGGAAGTGAGTTTCTTTTTGACAGGACTTTCACGGCCTTCGGGCCCGGGGCCGGAATTTATTTTGAATCACCTGTATTCCTGCATCTGGATTTTTCAGTCGGCTGGAATGCAGCTTATGAATATAAAGTGAATTTTACTGTTTACGGAGGATAATGATTATGAAAAAAACACTTGCTGCATTGGCAATTCTTTCGGTTTTTTCACTTGCGGGAGTTTTCGGACAGGATTCTGATCTGCTTTCGCAGGCTTCTTCTGTCAATACAATGAACGGCTACAAGGCTTTTGAAAAAACTCTTGCCGGGTCCAAAGACCCGTTCAGGGACCTGTATCTGGGGATGGCCCTGCACAACATTTCGGAAACAGACCCTTCTGTAATTAATCAGGCAGTGGAAAAACTGAATGCTGTCTGGAAGCAGAAAAAGAATGCGGTCGCTCTGGCTTATCTGGGAAGTGCTGTAACCATCAGGGCAGGAGACGCCCTGGCAAAAGGCAACCTTGTCGGGGCAAGTACGGACCTTGCTGACGGAGTTAAAAAAATGGATGAAGCTGTGGAGCTTGATCCTGACAATGATTTTATCAGGATACTCAGAATGATGAACGGGCTGTCGCTTTCCATAGCTTCGCCTGTCTCAAGGTACGCCGAGATTGAAGAGGATCTCGAATATTTTGAGAAAAAGAAAGCGGATCTGGATAAAAACATCCTGTCTCTGTGCTGGTACTGCAGGGGAAGGCTTTATATGGCGCAGAAGGAACGGGACCAGGCCCTTTCTGCTCTTGAACAGGCAATCAGGGTTTCGCCAGGATCCGGTTATTCCGCACTCGCCGAAGATCTTCTCTGGGAACTGGAGGAATAATATGAGCGCGGATGGATTTCTGCTTGGAGTATCTACCGGTCTGTTCTGTATTTCCAGCTGCGCACCGCTTGTTTTCCCTTTTGTTTTTTCAGCTGAATATGAAAACGCAAAAAGCAATGCGGCTTTGGTCAGCCTGTTTCTTGCAGGCAGGCTGATCGGGTATATTGCTGTCGGATTTATACTCG
>CAZKOK010000485.1:0-3508 GCA_964554355.1 uncultured Spirochaetia bacterium
TACAGCTTCAGCTCAACAATTTTCGGATCAATAAGCAGCATTCTGGCTTCTGTATGACTTTTGGAATAAAGTATTGAACATATTATTGAATTTACACAGACAGATTTACCGGAACCGGTTGCTCCGGCTATCAAAAGGTGCGGAGTCTGGGTAAGATCAATTATTTTTTCCTCGCCGAAAATATCCTTCCCGAGAATAACAGGAAGCTCGTATCTGGTTTTTTTATATTCATCGCTGGTGACAATTTCCCGAAAAGAAACAAGATTTCTCTTTTTATTCGGGACCTCTATTCCTACAGCATGTTTGCCGGGAATGGGTGCAACAATTCTGACCCTGCTTGCAGCAAGCCGCAGGGCAATATTATCAGCCAGATTGGTTATCTTTGACAGTTTTACACCCGGCGCCGGAAGAATTTCAAACATTGTAATAACAGGACCTTTTCTGATACCTGTCACTTCCGCTTCGATCCTGAATTCCTGAAGCGTCTCCGTAAGAATTGCAGCCATATTTCTTGTTTCATCATCAACAATCCAGTATTCTCCGTCTGAATATTCATCAAGAAGACCATCTGCCGGAACATGATATTCAGCGCTGCTTTTGGGGACTGATGCTGAACTTCCGGCGGAAAAAGCTGCCGGTTTTACCTGCCGGCCTTTTTCAACCCTGGGATGTCCGTATGGATTATGCCAAAGCTCATTATCTTCTGCCCCGGCTTTCTGCAGGTTCTGCTGTTCCGCCTTCTTCTGCTCAGGGGCCTTCGGTACCGTCTGCTTATGCTGTTCGTCCTGCCCCGGTACAAGCACAATTGTATCTTCATCATCGGTATCGGGGATATCTTCAATTAAAACATCTTCCGCATCGTAATAATCATTCAGCAGGGAATCGGTGTCTGATGATCTCAACACCGGAACATCAGGAATATATTCACCTGGTTCTGAATCTGATTTTTTATCCCTGCCTATATCTTCGAATATGTTTTCTTCCGGAGCGGCAAGCGACTTGATTTTAACCGAATAATTTGCCTTGTTCCCCATGTATACTTTCTCTTTTAGCGATGAAAGAGATGTATATGTGCGGACCAGAATTATTATTGATATCATGCCTGCAATAAAAGAAATCAGCATGGCTCCGTTTTTTCCCAAAGAATCAACTATTGCAGCAACAAGACCGGATCTGACTTCCTGAAGAGCTATTCTGGCAAAAACAGCAAAAAAGAAAAATGGGACCACTGTTCCCGTAAGCACAATAATTATATCTTTTCTGATAACCGGCAGCAGAAGAAGATATCCTGCAAAAAAGAGATAAATCGGAATATAGAAACTTAAGACGGAAAAAGCGCCGTACAGATACATACCGGGATAAACAAGTATCCCTTCTGTATCTGATACAAGAAACAGCAGAAGCGAAAGTAAAATGAACAATCCTGTAAAGAACAACATGCCTGCAATTACTGAGGAAACTGTCTGTTTCTGCACTTACTACCTCCTTGTTCTTTTCCCGTAAGCATCTTTCTGTGCAATAATTATCGGATTTTTTGAAATTTCGGTTTAATTCAATCCTTCTGTTTTTTCACCTCGCTGAAAAGAATAAGTTTTCTTGCAGCAAAATTCAGAAAAAACACCAGACATGCCGCCATTATTCTTGATAATCGATAGTCAATACCTGTCACATCTGTAAAGAATACAAGAAATCCGAGATTGAGCAAAAGACCCAGCGCGCTAAAACCTGCAAATAATACAAATTCAAGCCTTGAGTCCTGTATCCTTCGCCTGCTGAATACCCATTTTACAGATAAAAAATATAAAAGAACAGTACCGCCCAGGAAACCTGCAGCAGCAGAAATCCTGTAATCAAGCCCGATTACCTCTGTTAAAAAAACCAGAATACCAAAATCGAGTGAAAAAGCGACACTGCTGGCTGCGCTGGATCTTAAAAAATGAATAAAACCATTGTCCGATTTGTTTACAAGAATATCAGATAACTTCATTTACAGATTAATTTATCAGAAAATTCTGAAAATAAACACTATCAGCGGAAATTCTTTTTCATTTTCGCAATAAATTCAAAAAAGACAGATCGCCTTCGGTAAGGCAATCTGTCTGTAATTGCATCATGCAGGGCTATTCTGAATTTGCTGTGATCTCAATGAATTCGCCGAATACCCAGCCTGCCGGTTCCTCAATTTTGAACCAGTTATTATCCTCGTATCCTTCAATCTTGTATTTTGCCTTTGTTACCAGATCGATCTTAACCCTGCTGCCCTGATTCAGGGTAACCGGAAGAATTGCACTGCTTAATCCGGGGAATTCCCTTACGTTGACATTTTTATCAATGATCTCTCCGAAAAGATTCATATTACTGTAATCCTCGACCTGGTCTTCAGGCGGTTCAAAACCGTCTGCCGGTTCTGTTACTTCAGGTGGATCAAGCGCATCAAGGGTATCACAGATTTCCTGGTAGAATATCGATGAACTGTAATCATTTACTGCGGTATTCAGAAGCTCTTTCTTCACATTCCTGTCATTATTAATTCCCGCGACATAAAAAAGCAAAGCGCTTTGAACATCTGCTTCTTTTATGGAGATATCTTCAGTTTTAACATATACCCCGGTTCTGACTATCTCTTTATCTTTAATCCTGTTATCATCAGCAAGTATTTCGTAGAATCCGTCCTCTTCTTTCGCTGAAGCAATGACAATCATCATTATGCCCAGATTGTTTTTCGTCGGATTCAAATTGTTCGGTTTTGAATAAAGTATGGCATCATTACTGCTGATTACTGCAAGAATTCCGTCAGGAAGGAAATAAATCGATCTGATATAGGTCTCTTCGCCTTCGGAATTTTTAATAAGAATATACTCTTTGTTATCAGAAGCTGTTACGATAGTGCCGTCAGATGTTAAAGGTTCGGCTATAGTTAAGGAGAAACTCCGGTTCCTTACCGGTTTGAATGTCTCTGTGCCGTCCACGGCTGTCTCTTTTTCCATTGTAAAATGCTGTAAACCGTGAATTGCATTAAATGAAGATATTTCTTTTACTTCTGCATTTTCTCCGGATCCCGAATCTGCTGCTGATGAACCACTGTCCCCTTTATCCCCGCATGAAGTAAGTGCAAAAACAATAATAACAAGAATTCCAATAAAAAATCTGGATTTCATATGCTTTCTGTCCTCCGTTTTTCCCTTGTTTTTGAATAAATACAGATTATACTGCATATGCATATAAATATACAGCATTCTGTAAATATGGCAATTATCTGATTATGTTAAAACATTTGGCGCATGCAGTCAAATTTTATATGGGATTAATACTTACATATGCATGATTGTTCGTACCTGACGATCAATTGCGATCAATTGGGGACAGCCCCCAATACCCGAATGCTGTCAAAAAACAAAAAACCGCGAATATCCACTGTTTTTTTGTCAGTAAACATCCGCGGTCCAATATTCGATTATCTGTTAATTCAGAATCTGTTTATTCAGTCTCTTCTACTGTGACGGCAAGT
>CAZKOK010000486.1:0-3504 GCA_964554355.1 uncultured Spirochaetia bacterium
TCAGTTCCATATTAATGAACCAGAATTTACAGTCTGAGCATAATCATAAACTTCAGGCAAAGTATGCCGAAGTCGAAAAAAACGAGACAAGATGGGAAGAGCTTGAAACTCAGGATGCTGATATCATACTGACAGCCTACGGAATATGCGCAAGGATTACGCTGACTGCCATCAAGAAACTCAGAAAAGAAGGAATCAAGGCAGGTCTGTTAAGGCCGGTAACAATATTTCCATTTCCGAAGAACAGGATTTCCGAACTCGCATGTCAGGCTTCTTCCATTGAAGTAATAGATATGAGCAACGGGATGCTTGCCGATGATGTGGATCTGGCTGTTCTTGGAAAAACAAAAGTAAACAGACACTGCTGGATGGGGGGTGTCGTTCCGACTGCGGAACAGATTGTGGAAAAAATCATGGGAGGACTGTCATGAGTAGAAAACCGGAAGAACTCCAGATTAAGCACAGGAAGCCGGAAGCCTTTTACGAAACCTTTGACCGCAAAGGCGAAGGACAGAAAGTAACGCACTATTGTCCGGGCTGCGGCCACGGTACAGCACACAAACTCATAGCCGAAGCGCTTGATGAAATGGGAATACAGGAAAAAACCATTTTTTTGTCCCCGGTAGGCTGTTCGGTTTTCGGTTATTACTATTTTGACACAGGCAATGTTCAGTGTTCGCACGGGCGCGCACCTGCTGTTGCAACCGGAATGCGCAGGGCGAATCAGGATTCCGTGATAATTTCATATCAGGGAGACGGAGATCTTGCAGGTATCGGGACAACTGAAATTGTTCACACTGCCAACAGGGGCGAGAATATTACCGTATTTTTTATTAATAACGCTATTTATGGTATGACAGGCGGACAGATGGCCCCGACAACTCTGGTCGGACAGAAATCTGTTACTACACAGCTGGGAAGGCTTGAAGATATAGATGGTCCTCCTATTGGGATGGCCGAAGTAATAAATGCTCTCAAAGCCCCGGTATATGTTGAAAGAACAACGCTCAGTACGCCTGCAGGTGTTATGAAGACAAGAAAGGCCGTTAAAAAGGCTATAAAAAACCAGGTTGAAAAGAAGGGTTTCAGTTTTGTTGAGATACTGTCGCCCTGTCCGGTCGGATGGCGGATGGAACCCATGAAGGCAAGAGCCTGGATGAAGGAAAATATGGAAAATGTTTTTCCTGTAAAAGTGTTCAGGGACATCGAAGAGCCTGAAACAATTGAACATCATAAATTCCCCAAAATGACAGCCCGCGAACTTTTCGATTATCTTAACAGGGACAATGTTACTTTCGACTCATTTGCAAATGGTCATGATATAGAAGAGCAGTTTGTGAAAATCGCCGGATTCGGCGGTCAGGGTGTTATGTCGGCAGGTGTGCTTTTGGCAAATGCCGCAATAGTTGAGAATATGCATACAACATGGCTGCCGTCCTATGGGCCGGAGATGCGCGGAGGTACAGCAAGCGCAAGCGTAATAATCAGCAAAAACCAGATCGGATCGCCCGTTGTTGAAAATCCGAATGTGCTTATTGCAATGAACCAGCCGAGTCTTGAATCATTTGAAAAACATGTAACCAGCGGAGGTTCGATTTTTGTCAATTCTTCTATCATTGACAAAAAGGTGACAAGGAAAGACGTCCATGTACATTATGTTCCGGCCAGTGATATAGCCAGAAAAGAAGGACTTATTGCTGCAGCCAATATAGTAATGTTAACAGTATATGCAGGAATCTGCAAAACCGTATCGCTGGACACCCTTAAAAAAATAGTTCCGTATTTTCTCAAGAAAAAGGAATTCCTGGAAGTAAATATGCGGATTATCGAAAAGGCGCTCCAGTTTGCAAAGAACCTGATCGATAAAATCGGAAAGCAGAAAGCCGTTCCGGCTACGGCGTAAGCAGAAAATTATTGTACAGATAATCCGCAGGGGCCTTAATAGGCCCCTGTTTTTTTATGTCTTTTCGTATCAGAAACTAAATTTCATATAAGAAACCATTGACCTTTGTAAAATTTCGGAATAAAATTCGGCAAAGAGGTTTTATCCGATGGAAGGCAAATACAATATTCCAGTGCTGGGAAAAACTTTCGATATCATTAAAAAGATAGCAGATCATCCGGATGGTATTTCCTTTATTAATCTTGTAAGAAGTCTGGAACAGCCGAAGACTACAGTTTTCCGCATTCTTCACACCCTGGAAAAACAGAACTGGATTGAAAAAAAAGGAGAGCTCTATTTTCTGGGATTTATGTTTATCCATTACGGACTGTTGACCCTGTCCAGAAGAGATTTGAGGAATATTGCCAGACCTTACATGCAGAAAATTTCCGATACCCTGCAGGTCACAAGTCATGTGACGGTTTTATCCGGAAAACAGAGCATGATACTTGAAGTTATTGATACACCTCATCATATAAAACCTTCAAGCGTTGCAGGAGCCCTTCTTCCCCTTTACTGTACTTCTCACGGCAAGGTCCTGCTTGCCTTTTCTGTCAGCGAACCGCTGGATGAGTTTCTTGAAGGGATAGAACTGGAAAAAAGGACAGATAATACAATTACATCTGTTTCTGCCCTGAAACAGGAACTGGAAGAGATAAGGTCCCGCGGCTATGGGATGGATAATCTCGAATATTTTTCTGATATCAGATGTCTTGCAGTTCCTCTGTTTGGGCATAATAATGAATGTATAGGGGCTTTGGGAATTACTGCGACTGCTGTATCTTTTCCGGAAACCCTGATTAAGGATTATGCCGGAATGGTTATGGAGTCGGCAAAGGCTATATCAAGGCAAATGGGAGCGGTTATTAACTGATAATTATTTTCATTAATTATTTGACAGGTGCTAATATTCGGTAGTACAATAAGGATTATAATTTTGAAACCGGGTTTCAAATATGAAACCTTAATTCCAGGAGGTAAAGATGAAAAAAATTTTTTATGTGGTAATTCTGCTTTGTGTTATTGCAGCTTTTTCTTTCGGTAAAGGAAGCAAACCAGCCGGAGAAGAGACTTATGTTTTCAAGTATGCACACACCCAGTCCGATGCTCATCCGCGCAGTAAATCAATGGTGTTTTTCAAGGAGCAGTTGGAAAAAGCTACAAGCGGCAGAATTCAGGTTGAACTCTATTTCAACGGGGTTCTGGGCACGGAAGCCGACGTGTTTGATCCGATGAGGCGGCGTATGACCGGCGCGATAGGCCGCGCGGCAGTGGGTGGCGCCGGCGAAACGATAGGTGCCGCCGCGCACAACGCGGTAGTGACCGGTGGCCGGCCCTTCGGGATCAGTGACGGTGCCGGGGTTTTCAGCGTTGAACCAATCCCACACCCATTCCAGCACGTTGCCGCTGGTGTCGTAGAGGCCCCAGGCGTTGGGTTCTTTCAGGCCGACCTCCTGGGTGGTATTGCGCGAGTTGCCGCAGTACCAGGCGATTTTGTCCAGGTTCGTATCCACCGGCAGGCAGCCGATCTGTGTGATGTCGCCGCTGTAGAAAGCGGTGGC
>CAZKOK010000487.1:0-3496 GCA_964554355.1 uncultured Spirochaetia bacterium
CTGCCTAACTGGTTGAAAAGCCTGACCATTGCTGCAAGGTTTGACAGGCTAACCGGGAAAGCAGCTGTCAGATCATCCAGGCAGACGCTGTATACAATTTTCTGTACATCGATATCCGGCTGCCGGAAGAAATCATCAATATCAACGTCCACGATTGCCGTTCCGCCCGTATCAGGATCAAGATCCATCAGTCCGGGGGCCGTATCGGCAGTTATAGTTCCGGTTACCGTATAATCCGGTTCAGATCCTGAATCAAGCTCCTTGGACATTGACGATATATACAATTTCATTGATTTGAGCATCCCTGCTGTCATTATTGCGGACGTCGGCATTAATCGACAGATATGTGTATTCACCAGGCAGCTCAGGCAGTTCATAATTTATAAATGTTATTGCCGGCTGATCGAATTCTATTAATTTATGCATATTGACATAAGTATCGATATTTTATAGCTTGATTTATCCTGAGTTATTCACAGTAAATAACAGGGAATAACGGGCTGTAGCGCAGGGGTTTAGCGTACATGTCTGGGGGACATGGGGTCGGTGGTTCAAATCCACTCAGCCCGAATTTCAAAGGAAAAGTCAGATCGTCAGGTCTGGCTTTTTTTTTGAAAATCTGTAAAGAGAGTGGATTTGAAACGCAGGCACGGCGCGACCTGAGGAGCGCAAAAAGACAGGATATTTTTTTAGTCCCGGAGGCGGGTCGTAGGAGTAAAACACGAAGTTTTACTCCGAAGACCAAATCCACCCATCGTATGCTCCCGCAATGCTGAAGCATTGCTGCCGCATACCCAGGCTTAAAACTTTCGGTTTTGTATACTCAACCCGAATTTCAATAAAAACCGGATCGTTAACTCCGGTTTTTTATTATCAGTTTATAAAGAGTATTTATCAGAATACCTGGAGAGAAGTGTTATACATAATATGATAAAAACAACAGTCCTTGTTGAAGATTCTTCCATATCTCCTGCATACAGGCACAAGGCGGGTTTATCGCTTTATATTGAATCGGACAGCAGCAAGCCGTTATTCCGGGTCATAACAATCAAAGCCTTGATGCTTTTCGGGGTCTGTTTTCCTTTTTATGCCTACGGACTTGCCAGGATCAAACTGTCGGCAGCACAGCCGATATTTGCTGTCGGTACTTTCATCTTTGCCGCTCTTATGGCTTTTTTTCTGTTTCATGACGGCTTTTCCGTTCTGAAAATATGCGGCCTGTCTGTTATTATCGTCGGCGTTATAATGGTTGCAAACGGCTGAAATCCGCTGCTTCCAGCGGCTTTATTATTTTTTCCTCGGTTATTATTCCTGTAACATATTCCGCAGGGGTCACATCAAATGCCGGATTTATAACATTTGCGCCTTCCGCAAGCAGAGGTACATTCCCCGCATGGGTCATTTCCCTTCTGTCTCTTTCTTCAATGGGAATATCCTTTCCGGATTTGATTTTATGATCAAAGGTCGACAGCGGCGCAGCGACATAAAAAGGAATACCGTGGACTTTTGCAAGTACTGCGGCAGCATATGTCCCGATTTTGTTGCATACATCACCGTTCACGGCAATCCTGTCCGCTCCGACAATCACCAGATCAATTTTGCCCTGCTGCATCAGAAAACCCGCCATATTGTCCGCAATTACGGTTACATCAATACTGTCCTGCATAAGTTCCCAGGCAGTCAGCTTCCCGCCCTGCAGTCTCGGCCTGGTTTCATCTGCATAGACCATGCTGATTTTTCCGGCTTTCCAGCCGGCCCTTACTATGCCCAGGGCCGTGCCGATATTCACTGTGGCAAGGGCCCCGGCATTGCAGTGTGTAAGTACGGCAGATTTTTCCTTTCTGAATATTTTCAGACCGTTTTCAGCTATTCTGCGGTTAACTTCGATATCATGGCTTATGAGTTCCCGGCCTTTTTTTTCAAGTGAGGCTGTAATCCCGGCAATGCTTTTTCCTGCCCTGATTTCGTCATCCAGGCATCCAAGCATTTTATCAAGGCCCCAGCGCAGATTTACAGCCGTGGGTCTTGCGCTAAAAAGCTTTTCCGAGGCTTTTCTTATTTCAGAAGCAAATGATTCAATATTTTTTTTCCTGTTTTCATATGCAGCCAGGACAAGCGCAAGCCCTGCAGTTACTCCAATGGCCGGAGCGCCCCTGACAACCATTTTTTTTATTGCCTGATAACACTGCTGCCAGGTCGAAAGCCTCACAACCCTGAATTTCCGGGGCAGAAGTGTCTGATCTATCAGTTCCACCCTGCCATTAATAAAATCTACGGAGTTTTTCATCAGTTAAGCGCCGAATATTCCTGTGTGTGGCTGCAGGAACAGCTTTCCTGATTTACAGGCAGCAGTTCAATCAGTTTGTAAAGGACATCCCTGAGCTTCCTGTTATTGGCCTCGAATGTCCTGAGAATATCTTCAACAGGAGATTCTTTTACGCCGTCAACCCCGATGTCCCAGTCCGTAATAAGCGAAATATTCACATAACACATGTTCTGCTCTTTGGCCAGGTAGCTTTCCGGATACTGGGTCATATTGATTACTTGCCAGCCGTTTCGGATATAGGCTTTTGATTCAGCTCTTGTTGCAAAGCGGGGTCCTTTGATAACGACAACTGTTCCCTTTTCATGGCAGGTAATTCCCTGTGATTTGACAGCCTCGATGGCATATTTCCGCATATCTTCACAATATGCATTACTCATATGTACATGCATTACTTTCGGTCCGTCAAAAAAGGTACTTATTCTTCCTTCTGTCATATCGGCGATATCATCACATATTACAAAATCACCGGGTTTGATGTCTTTTGATAACGAACCGGCAGCGCAGGGGCCTATTATTTTTTTTACGCCCAGTTCTTTCATTGCATAGATATTTGCCTGATAATTGATTTTATGAGGCGGAAAACGGTGGTCGGCTCCGTGCCGCGGTAAAAAGGCTGTCTTTTTCCCTGACACTTCAGCCAGTCTTATTTTATCGGAAGGGCTTCCGTATGGAGTATCAACGGCAATTTCCTTTACATTTTCAAGAAAGCTGTAAAATCCTGACCCCCCGAATACTCCGATATCTGCAATGTTTTCAGACATAATAAAACTCCTTGTCCGGTTTTTTCAATATTATACGATTTGTCTTCAGAGGTGAAGCATTTCTTTTTTATTAATGTAAATTCGGATATAAATATTTACTAAAATCATGCTAATATGAACCATGAATGCAATCAGGAAAGCTGTTTACTACGGAAGGGAATTATTCCTTGCAGGAATTAATAACGGAAAAAACGGTAATTTATCGTTCCGTATGGACGGGAAAATTTACATAAGCCGGATCGGATCTGTTTTATCAGAAATGAAGAAAAATGACTTTGTCACCATTGACATTCCATTCGCATCATCGGAGTCTCCGTCACATTCGGAATATTATAAGCATTCACCGGATACCGGAGCAGTACTCCACACACATCCATCAAACGCAATCGCTTAGTCATTGATTGTAAAA
>CAZKOK010000488.1:0-3490 GCA_964554355.1 uncultured Spirochaetia bacterium
CTTGTTTTATGTGTTATTTCAAGGATCAATTTTGCGTTTTCAATAACAACCGCAATCTGCGCCGCAATCACATTCAAGGTCCGCTCATCAGTCACTGTAAAATATCCCTTTTTTTTATGTTGAAGCACCAGTACTCCTAAAGTTGAACAACTCCTGATAATCGGGACAGCGAGAAAGGCAGTATATTTTTCCTCGGATAATCCGGGAATAAGTTTAAATGCGATATTCTGTTCGCCATCCGCCTCCAGAATAGATCTTCCCTGGCGGTAACAAAGACCGGTAATGCCTTCCCCCGGAGAAAGCTTTACTTTCCCGATATAATCCTTTGGCAGCCCGATAGTCGTTGTGAGAACAAGCTCACCTTCTTCTTCATTATAGAGATAAATTGTACAGACATCAGCCTTCATATGCGCGGCAATCAAGTCCACGACATTATGAAGAAAATTATCAATAGACATTGTTTTTTCAAAAAGCTGTAATAAATCGCCAATGTCATAAAAAAGATCGATACTACTTTTCCCCATGAGTCTCCATTTCCCTCTATAAAAAATGTTCAGATATATGCCTTCATTTGTCAAGTAATAAAAAATTTAATTAAAAGAGCAACGAGGTCAGGGGAAAGGTAAATCTTTTAGACTACACGGCAATACTTGTCTACCGAGATAAAATAAAGCCCTGTTTCTATTACTCTTTCACCTGTAGCTCGGTCCCACGCGTATGCATAAAGAGAAAGTTGTTTGGTATACTTGGTTTTTAAATCGATAATGTCTTTTTTGCTTTTTATTTTATCAGTTTTATAATCAACAATCACCCAGCCCTCTGTTTCCAGGAAAGCAAGGTCTATGACTCCCCGAAGAATTGTCGGGAGAGAAAGGTTGTATTTATTATCCAAAAGGGTTTGAAAGGGAACCTCCGAGAACATCCTGCTACTCGACCGGGCACGCTCCCAGATTTCAGATTTAATAACCCTGCTAACGAGTGTCAGCGCCGATGCGCATAGTCCGGGATCAAAGTTATTTTCAACTAACAAAGATTTGCAGACTGATTTCATATCAGCCTTGTCATCTTTCATCTTCATCTCGAGGAGTTTATGGATTACTTCTCCCCATTCGGCACTATGCTCACCCATATCATCCATAGTTGAAAGGTCTTCAAGAAGGTTGAGTTCCTTTTCGTTTTCAGAGAGCAGATGTGTTGGATACTCACGTAATGCCCACTCTTTTGCTCCTTCGATATGATAGGTTTTTTCCAAAGACATAGTTAGATTCCCGCTGATTTTCATATGAGCTCTCTGAATATCAAACTCGGTGAGATGTTTTTCCGGTAATTTCGGAGGCTTCCGGGAAGCACACAATGGCAGCTCCGGAGCTTCGGCAAGGGATTCCCGAAAATCTTTCCAGAAATTCCCGGAATTACTTTTTTCTTTTTGCACAATCACCAGGGTTTCTCTGGCCCGGGTCGCCGCGACATACAAAAGCCGGATATCCTCCTGAGCGAGAAATTCCTCTTCCGCCTGTGCATGTTCACTCCAGTTTTCAGGATACGCGAGGGAACTAATGTGATAACCTGTTTGCTTCCGGATCATCATATATCCCTCTGAAATCCTGCCTGTCCGGCGGATGTGTGTTTCAGGCTGATGGATTGCACTTGTCCCGGGATTTCCCGAGGGGTCTGCCAGAAAAACCACCCGTGCTTCCAGGCCTTTTGCCTGATGAAGATTCATTATACGAACTACATCGTTGTCTTCACGGGAAACGGAAATACCATCGTACGCGATGACACGGTCGATGAGGTCTTTAAGATAGTGAACAAGCTCCACAGGACTCCATAAATCGGACCGGAGATTTCTCACAAGTTCTATACACTTTGCCAGACCTCCCGCATTCAAGTGCCCGTTGGAGCGTATACAGGCAAGGGGCATAAGCCCAAGATCGGAAATTACCCGTTCACACGCCGCGACTGCCGGCATTGTATCAAAATATAAACGGAATTCCCGCAGCCTATTAAAGGTGGTTTCAAAAAAGTCTTTCATTTCAGGGTCCAGGCTCTCCGGGATTGTATCAGTAAAGGAAAATTTTCCATGAGCTTTCCGGAATTCGTAAAGAGAGGTATCACTGAATCCAAAAAGTTCACTTCGTAATGTCCCAACCAGGGCAACCGGATCATCGGGATTTAATATGGTTTTTAAGCAGAGATAAAGGAGCTTGAGTTCCCGTATATCGTTGAGGGTTGTGCCTCCGGTTATTGCGTACGGAACATTATGGGTTGCAAGCTTATCAGCATAGAAAGCTAAATTCTTTCGTTTACGGGTAATGATCATAAAGTCTGATGGTTTGTAAGAAGTACCTTTTTTTTCCAGTAAATCACGGATAAAGCAAGCTATGCGTTCCCCTTCATAGTTGACCGCTGCTTCGTTTGTTTTGCAGTCATCTGCTTTGATTGTTATTGTGAACACATTTCCCTGTTCATCTGCCGTTGATGCTTCTCTCCCTCTCCGCAAGGAAACATAAACCGGTGATTGCGGGGTTTCCGTCTCCGGGAATTGCTTTATAAATGTCGTGTTCACCCATTCACGTATTGGTTGGGTGGACCTGAAATTCGCGGAAAGCTGTACAAGAAGGCCCTGTTCATTTCCCCTCCCGCTTTTACAAATAATCTGTTTCACATCATTATAGGTGACAATATCTGCCCGGCGGAAACGGTAGATTGATTGTTTCGGATCCCCTACTACAAACAGGGAACCTGCCAGGGGGACACATTTCTTAAAATCCTTTTCTTCCGGATTTTTGGAAGTAAGAAACATCATGACCTCGGCTTGTATTGGATCGGTATCCTGGAATTCATCAATCAGAAGCCGCCTATACTTATTTTGAAAATAGCGGCGGACATTTGAGTTTCCTTTCAGCACCCCGGCTGCTTTAATGAGGAGATCGCTAAAATTCATTTTTCCTAAGTATCTCCGTGTTTCATCATAAAGGCTGCACGCGTTTTTGAGCAGATTCATGACCGGTCCATACCTGCACACACGCCATACCTCGAGAACAGGGGCTATGATATGTTCGCGAAAATGATCCCACCGGGCTTTTTCCTCTTTGCATTCTTCTTTTGTAAAACGATTTTCTATTGTCCATTCTTTTTGCACCAGTTTTAAATCCTTGTCAAAAAGAAGCAAGAGTTCATACATTTCCCGTCCGGATTCCGGATTAAAGGCGGAGAGTGCCCGGGGGAATTCCCTGAAAAAGGAAATGAGTCTGTCATTTTTCCGGATTTTAGGGAGACGGGGAAAGAGACTCTCCATATGATCCGCGTATGTTTTCACCTGATCGAGAACAGAAACCAGGGATGGCAGGATTCCTCCGGTATCACCCCCGGGCCAGAGTGTAATATCCGGAAAGTCGGTAAAGGTGAGGAAGGCTTTTAAGAGATCCGGGATTTGGATTGCAAGGGAGTCGAGTTTTTCAATAATCCCATCCGGATTATCCCGGGTTAA
>CAZKOK010000489.1:0-3486 GCA_964554355.1 uncultured Spirochaetia bacterium
TTTCCCTGAGAAGTTCCTTTCGCAGATCGCCCTTTGACCGGATACCTTCAATTAACTGCCTGATAAGATTCTGGTCGGGCGTTTTACCCAGTTTAATATGCTGATTCAGTTCCGCAATCAGATGTCTGAAGATAAACTGTTTTTCCATATCTTCAGACTGAATGATAAATTCATTCCCGTAGAAAAAAATTGGTGAAGAGAGTTCGGTTTCCATCGTTTTCAGGTTTATATCATTCGGACCGCATAATTCAGCAATTAAATCTTTTTCATCAACAATAATACTTGTCTGATTTCTCACATATACCTCTTAACATAGTGTATAAAGCACTGTTAATTGGGTCAAGCAAAAAGAATGCAATGGAAAAACAAAAAAAATCCGGAAATAAATCAGAACATAACCTCATTTTCCTTTATTTCGATTCTTTTCTGAAGTTCAGGGACAGGAAGCCATTCAACATAGATGCTGAATTCAGGGATAAATTCATATGAACTTATACCTGCATAGGTTACCAGCTCGGGTTTTACCGACAGACTTGTCGTAAGGATCCAGTCTTCAAGATCATGAACAAGTTCCAGGGAAATTTTCTGTAATTTGAATTTTGAGTCCTTTCTGTCCTGGTCATCAAAAAAATTAAAAGATTTCAGCAGGTCTTCAAAAAGGTTAAGTGTTACAAGATTATAAGGTGCCGGTATTTTTTCGGACAGACCGGGAAAATACCGGTAAATGGAATTATTATATGAAGTCACAGAGAATTTCAGGTCCATGAACTTATATATACTGAAATTTGTACCAAGTGTAATATTGAATTGGGAGTTGGTGTATTTAAGCGCATCCCAGGTGAATGACGTATTGATATCAAAATCAAGATTGATCCTGTTTTTCCAGAAATATACTTTTTCAAAAGTTTTATCGTATGAAAGATTGAATCCTGTAATTTTGAAGCTTTCAGTTCCGGCTGACGCTTTCCAGACAGCATCGGAATCGAGATAGTATTCGGGTGCATTAAGGCTCTGAAGTCTGAATAAGAGATCATAAAGCTTTATGGAAAGAGTATTTGCAGTAAAGTCATTTTGAATGAAACTGTATGTGACATTATCGGAAAAGGAAAGATTTTTATCAAAAAAGGAGACTTTGAAAATGCCGTTCAGGTCAATAAATTCATTTTTGTCAATATCATATCTTACAGTTTCTGTGGTATTGAAATTATTATCTATATTGACATTAATTTTGGCATTTACGGGCTGATTATTCCAGCCTCCGGCTGAGCTCTGCCTTCCCGAGTAATTTGCAGAAAACGAGAAAGGTTTGATGTTCAATGTAAGCAGAGATGATATTGAGTAGTCAAGCGGAGGCAGACTGTTGTTGACACTAAGGTTGCCGGAAAAATTGTCTGTATTGAAAACAAAATTTCCGTTAAGCTGGTGTTTGTTGATAGTATCATTGCTGAAACCGAACCAGGTGTCCTCAAAATCAAGCAGGGTCACGTTATATTTATATGTATAAATACTGCTGCCCATACTGTAAATTACCGAGGTGTTTTTGAATATATCATTTTTCAGAAATGGTTTACCGGTTAATGTAGTTGTGTTAAGAAGACTGAAGTTGGTATTAAGTTTTTCATTAAAAAGCAAATCATTCCAGACTGTTATAGACTTGGTTTCCTCCTTGAATCTTTTCAGATATCCTGATGTAAAACTGAACTGTGTGGAAAACGTAAAAAGATTTTCCAGAAAATATGCAGTATAATTCATATTTCCGGAAGGAGTCGCCTGGAATTGATGATATAGAATTTTCCAGTCGATATCCTGCGGATAGTTCCATGCATAATCTGTTGAGCTGCCGTCAAAAAATCCCGAGAATGACAGTTTCGGATTAAAGTTGAAGGTCAGGTCGTGTTTGAACAATTTAAAAAACACAGGGGCCTTAAGGGATTGCGGTGAAAACGGTTCAGTAAGGGAAGGCCCGTACCCTTCAGGTTCTTCACTTTCGATGTCATTGCTGTCAGCATTTTCTTCTGTATTTGTTTCATTATCCTGTTGTGCAGATTCGGAAGATTCCGGTTTTTTGACTTCGGGTATGTTTTCGGAAATATCAAGCTCCGGTTTTTTTTTCTGACTGATCTCACCTGAAAAAGTACTTCCTGCGATGTTCATGGATAAATCGGGAAGGACAAAACTTTCAGGGTAATAAAAGTTTATAACATCATAAGTGCCGGGTATCACCTTGTTTTTCATCAGCAGCGACAGGACAAGAGATGAGACGCTGAATTGGGAGACAAGTTTAAAGTCGGGAGAAATTTTCGGATTATACGACATATTGAGCTTCCACAGCTGCGAAGGTTCCGAAGTTTCGCTGAAGATTTCGGGAATATTGTCAAAACCAAGCAGTTTTTCCCAGGCAACAGACTCGCTGCGGTTATTAAAAGCGGAAGCAAAGGTTGAATCAGAATATACAGGTATGCTTACTTCGAACCTTAAAGGAGCAAGATTTTTTTCTGCGTATAAATCAAGCCCGAAACGGAATGGAAGTTTCAGACTAAAAAGATATGAATTATTCCAGACGGAGGGATCGGACCCGTCTTTAAAAGGAGTATATCCTGAGTTCCATGGGTAGACATTGCGGCTTCTGGCAAGCCCGAAAAACAGGTCAAGTTTATCCGCTATTCCAATGTTTTTAAATTTTCCGTCAATCGCAGTAAATATTCCTGTATGGGTATAATTGTCAAGCATGAATTTCAAGTAATCAACATTTTCGTCTTTATAGGGAATGCCATTACTGTTTTTATCAAATACTTCATCTTCAGGCCTCAGGAATAATCCGTCTCCGGCAAGTGTCTGACCCGTCTGGTCCGAGAACTGGAAAAACGAAAGTCCTTTTTCATCTGCAACTTTGCTTTCGCCGAAAAGATAAAGTGTTGACTGAACATAATAGCCCCATTTGGCATTGTAGCCTATGGCGGGATGAAAAATGAAATTGTCTTTTGCATAATAAAAAAATGGTACATAGAGGACAGGAATTCTTCCGACATATAGCCATGCATTTCTGACCATCCATTCACCGGGAACAGGCATGATAATTTTATCAGCGGATATTCTGTAATTGGGTTTTTCGGGATTGCTTGATGTAATTGTTCCCTTGTTCAAAATTATCCATTCCCTGTTTGTTCTTTCTATGTTATTTCCGCTGAAGTAAAAGACAAGGTCCCTGTCATTAATGTTGAGTACAGTCTGTGAAAGACCTTTAAAAAAATAACCGCTCCAGTTGTCGAAATGGATAAGGACTTCATCGCCCGAGTAAATGTCTGTTTTATCATTCTGTTCAAGAATATATTCAACGTCGCCGAATGCGCTTATAAGTTTTTTGGTGTTGTTTATTACAATTTTGCCGGCTTTTATTGTCTGTGATGTATCTTTATCTGTATCAACATAAATCAGAATTATATCTCCGCTCAGTGTTATATACTCTTCATTTATTTTATAAAGCTT
>CAZKOK010000490.1:0-1978 GCA_964554355.1 uncultured Spirochaetia bacterium
TCCGGCCCGAGCAGGACCAGGAATTTATGCGGGTTCTTCAGGAGAATTACAGACAGCTCAAAGCCAAATACGAAGAAGCACTTGCCCAGGCAAAGAAAGAACTGGAGAATATATAAAAAGGATAAGGGTCTGTCCCATATTGCAGTATTATTCTCCGGAGACACAAGGCCTGCGTCAGCGATCGCTGACACCTGCATTTATCACTTCCCGCCACCTGATTCATTCATAATTTATAATTTTCATTTATGATTTTATCAACAAGGGCGTCAAACTCAGCATCATATTTCTGTCTTGATTTATCTTCATTATACCATGATATTATTTCACGGGCGCCCTGATGGAAGTTTATTTTCGGATTAAAATCAGGAACTACCCTTTTTATTTTGCTGTTATCAAATATCATTGAATGGGTCTTGTCTCCAAGCAGGCTGTCTCCCCAGTTTTTGCTGTATTTGTTTATGACTTCCGAGGGCACGTATACAGGCTTCAGCTCTGCTTCGGCTGCTTCAGCAGTAATTTTAAAAATCCGGTTCCAGGACAGCCATTCAGACGAAGTTATATGAAAGGCTTCCCCGATCGCAAGCGGATGCCCGAGCAGCCCGACAAGGCCGACTGCAAAATCCCTGTGATGTGTCAATGTCCACAGGGAAGAACCGTCTCCATGTATAATAACCTTTTTTCCTTCACGCATCCTTTTTATGTTTGTGAATCCCCCTTCCATCGGCAGAAGTGTTTTATCATATGTATGTGACGGCCGCACTATTGTAAACGGAAAGCCGTCCTCCCTGTATTTTGAAACAAGGAATTCTTCGCATTTTATTTTATTCCTTGAATATTCCCATACGGGATTATGAAGTGTACATGATTCCGTAACAGGCAGAATAGGCGCCGGGGTATGATAGGCAGAGGCGGAGCTGATGAATACCATCTGATCTGTTTTCTCTTTAAATAGTTCATAATCAGTTTTTATGTGGTCTTCGCTGAAGCATATCCAGTCGACAACAGAATCAAATTTCATTCCCTGCAGGGCTTTGCTTACTGATTCGGGTTTGCGGATATCCGCATTAATAATTTCCGCACCATCAGGAATTTTTCTGAAGGACTGTCCCCGTGTAAGAAGGGTTAATTCAATTCCTCTGCTTAAAGCAAGCTCAGAGCAGGCCGAACTTATTATTCCTGTTCCACCAATAAATAATACTTTCATTTTCTACTCCTTCATATCAAACTGCCTGAAAAACATTTCGGGCAGATCTCTGTAGAATTCAAACGCACTGTTCATGGATTCAATCGATACTTTTTCATCTTTGCCGTGTATCATCGAAGCAAAATTTTCCATAGTCATCTCGGGGGCAAACATGCAGAAACCATAAACCCGGGTCCCTTTCATCCTCCAGAACCTTCCATCACTCACGCTGGATATAAAAATCGGGGCCACACTGTTGTCCGGATATTTTTCTTCAGCCATTTTTTTTACTGCCTTGAATAAAGCAGTATCAACATCACTGGAATTCGCCGGGAAAAACTCGGATTTTGTAATTTTTACCTTAATGCCGGTTTTTCCCGTACAATCAAGTATTTTATTTATTATTTCTTCAGAGTCATATCCTGGCAGAGACCTTACATCCAGACAAAGCTTTCCGCTGTCAGGGATCACATTATCCTTGGTCCCGCTTTTCAGAATTGTCGGACTTACCGTCATTCTGCCGGCGGCATGAAGAAATCTTGCCAGGCCTTTGTCCGGTATTTCCGCAAGCGCATGGTCCGCAGTTTCCGGGTCCAGCAGTTTTTCGGCAATACGCCTGTCATCTATCAGAGCCTTTACCATTTGTATATATTGTTCAGTCAATTCCACCTGAAAACAGTTTTCTCCTATACTTGCAGCAATCCTGGCTATCTTGACAAGAGCATTATCTGAATTATACGGCATGCTTCCGTGCGCCGCTATTCCTGATACTTTTAATGTGTATCTGCTCACACC
>CAZKOK010000490.1:1988-3466 GCA_964554355.1 uncultured Spirochaetia bacterium
ACAGATTTTTCCGGATGATATTGAATTCGAAGGAACAAAAAACCCGCCCAGCTCGGTAATCATGTAATCACATTTCACTTTATCCCAGCAGTTTTCGGTAAGCCACCCTGCACCCCACTTTCCGGATGCTTCCTCGTCTGCAACAGCCAGATAACACAGGTCTCCTTCGGCATTCATATTGGCGGTATAATATTCTGCAAGGCCTGCAGCCATTGATGAAGTCATATTCAGCATATCAATAGCGCCGCGGCCGCAAATATATCCGTCTTTTATATCGCCTCCAAACGGATTAAAACTCCATCTGCCGGGATTCGCATCAACAACATCAAGGTGCCCCATATACATTAATGAAGGTGCCTTTTGATTCCGGCCGGGAATTCTGACAAGCAGATTTGCCCGTCCTTTTCTGCTTTCTATTATTTCACTCCCTATTCCGTATTCCTTGAAGAAATCTTTCAGGGTCATTGCAGAAATTATTTCATTGCCGGAATCTTCGGCTCCTGTATTTATACATTTGTTTCTGATTAATTGCTGAAGCAGTCTTATTGATGGATTCCCGCGCATTTTACTGACCTGTCTGACTTAATAAATCCAGCCATTCTTCCGGAACAAGATTCAAAGGATGAATAAAACCCATTTGACCTGAACCTTCATCGATTATCATGGTAGGAAGGCCTATCAGATTGTATTCCTTATCTGTTGCTGCTCCACCGGAATTTCCGTAATTTATAGTGCTGTCTGTTTTTATAATAAAGCCGTCACCTTTTTTTTCAAACCCGCTTACAATACCTCTGGTCATTGATATCGTTACTCTGGCGCCTGTCCCTCCAATCCCGGGAAAACCGATAATGTAAAGCGGATCACCCAATCCCAGCTTTTTATCATCACCAAGAGGGAAAAACGGGAAATTGTAATTCACAGTCAGTTCCCTGCCGTAAAAGGTTCCGCTTATTTTAAGAAGCGCCAGATCAGAATCCGGTAAAGTCCTGATCACTTCCGCTTCAAACAGCTCCGTCGGCGGCGACCATAGATTTTCATTCATCGCAATCCAGACTTTATTCAGCGGATTCCCGTCTGTTTTTTCAATAACATGATAATTTGTAAGTATATATCCGTCACTGGAAATTACACAGCCTGAACCTCTTGAAAAATCGGATATTACTTCAACCGTTGCAGCCATCGCCCTGGCAGCCGGATTCAGGCCGTCTGCATCAGGCAGAGCAACTTTCTGATCTGCCGGGGGTTCCGTGGTAAATGAAACAAGCAGTTTTACTTCAACAGGATACGGCGTTGACTGCTGCTCCATGAAAGTAAAATAATAATTCCCCGGAGTAAGATCTTCACCGGCTATTACAAGATGTTCTTTTGACAGATAACTGTTTTTGTAATAATCACAGTTTTCACGTGTCACAACAGAGTTTTTACAGCCGACAAGAAAATCAATATCACCGGAAGTTTTTAAAACATCAATCCTCATT
>CAZKOK010000491.1:0-3462 GCA_964554355.1 uncultured Spirochaetia bacterium
TCGTCCCTGATTTTCCTGGCGCCTTCTATTGTTCTGGTTACAATCGATCTGGGAAGCTCAAGCCCTATTGATTCGGCAACTTCCTTGAATTTTCCCCTGTCTTCGGCAAGTTCTATTGAATGGACGCCTGCACCAATGATTTCAACATTGTATTTAACTAAAACACCCGCCGCGTTAAGGTCCAGGGTTGCATTAAGCGCTGTCTGTCCGCCCATTGTGGCCAGCAGTGCATCGGGCCTTTCCTTTTCAATTACCTTTTCAAGATACGGCACCTTTAGCGGTTCCATATATATTCTGTCAGCTATCCCAGGAGTAGTCATCATTGTCGCAGGATTGGGATTTACCAGAATTACCTCATACCCTTCTTCCTTCAGCGCCTTGACTGCCTGCGTGCCCGAATAGTCAAATTCACAGGCCTGTCCGATAACAATCGGACCTGAGCCGATAATCATGATTTTCCTTATGTCTTTCCTGGCAGGCATCTGCTACTCCTTGTTTTCCTTCATAAGAGTGATAAAATCATCAAAAATCCAGCTTGAATCAACAGGACCCGGACAGTGCTCGGGATGAAACTGGGTAGTCATAAGCATCTTCTTTTTGCTGCGGATACCTTCAAGTGTGTGGTCGTTGGCATTTCTGAACCAGACTTCCACATCTTTGGGAAGAGAATCTTCCTCAACTACAAAACCATGGTTCTGCGAAGTTACTATGACACGCCTTGAAAACTCATCGCGTACCGGATGATTAACGCCATGGTGGCCGAATTTCATTTTGGAAGTCTTTGCCCCGAGGGCAAGCGAAAGTGTCTGGTGTCCGAGACAGATACCGAAGACAGGCAGTTTACCGATAAGTTTTTTAAGTTCGCCGACAAGATCATGAAGAACACCCGGGTCTCCCGGACCGTTTGAAACCATTATTCCATCCCATTTGCTTTCCAGGATTTCATCGGCTTTTGTCTCTGACGGAAACACGCTTATGCTGCAGCCCCTTGATTCCAGTTCCCGGATAATGTTTGCTTTTACACCGCAGTCAAAAAGCGCAACCTTGTATTTACTGTTTTTCACAGAACGTTTTTCCGTTTTATCTGTCCCGACATAGGGAAGAAGGTCCATGCCCTCCATGGAAGGCACTTTTTTCAGATATTCAAGAACAGCCTTTTTGTCTGAATCGGCAAGTTCCGCGCTTCCGTTTGAAATGATAATTCCGTTTATTGAACCTTTGTCCCTGAGCCGTATCGTTAACGCCCTCGTATCAATACCGGTTATGCCGGTAATTCCATGGCTTTTTAGATATTCATCAAGTGTATATCTGCCTGCCGGGACCTTGCCCTTGTACAGGGAACGGACAACAAAGCCGGAAACCTGAACTGGCCCTTCCCTGTCATCAGGATTGATCAGAACTTCACTCCAGCTGTCATCAACCCCGTAGTTACCGATATGAGGGTATGTCATCATAACGATCTGGCCGGTATAGGAAGGGTCCGTAAGAATTTCATGATATCCGCTCATGCCTGTATTGAAAACAACCTCACCGGCATAAAAAAAGTCGGCCTGTCTGTCTTTCAAATCCTGAACAGCAAGCGGATCAGCCCCGAAAGAGCTGCCTTTAAAAACCATACCGTCTGCCAGAACCAGAAAACACGGAATATTCATGCAAAATTCTCCCAAAAGTTAATATTTATCCTCTTTTTATTGTATATTTATACATTTTTACCTAAAAAAAAACCGGCAAAAAGGCCGGCAACCATTGCCGGAACTCTTCTTCCGGCAATGACCGATACAGGCCGAGAAGGATTTGAACCCTCACAAACAGATCCAGAATCTGTGGTGCTACCATTACACTATCGGCCTATCTAAACTTGCCCTAATCTACTATAAAGCAGCATTTTAAGTCAAGACGATTTTTGCCACAAAGGATCCGAAGAACATCTGGAATCGTATATAAATGGGGACAGACCCGGACCACAAATTACAAACCTCGAATTACACGAATGGTATGATAAATAACACGAATAATTAATTCTTTTTTATTCGTGTTATTCTTGATTCTTATTCGTGCTATTCATGGTTTTACTAAAATACCTATGCACTCTCACTGTCATAATTGATCAGCGTGGTCACATTGTAATCTTTAAGCATATCTCTGTAAGGCAGAAAAGGCAGGCCCACGACACAGAAAATGTCTGTCACCTTCCCGCCTGCTTCGGCTATAAGTTCCGCGGAGGCTTTGAGTGTTCCGCCTGTAGCTACCAGGTCGTCGATAATCAGCACGTTTCCGCCCTGGGGAACATCATCGGCATGGACCTGGATTGTGTCTTCGCCGTATTCGAGGGTGAATGAACGTGATATTGTGCGTCCCGGCAGTTTGCCCTTCTTGCGTATCAGGATAAGAGGGATATTCATTTTTGCAGCCGCAGGAGCCGCAAACAGGAAACCGCGGGCCTCGACAGCAGCAAGCGCATTTACGGATTTGGTTTTTATCAGGCTGCACAGCTGATCAGTGCAGTAACTAAATGCTTCCGGATTGGTAAGGATTGAAGTTATGTCAAAAAAGAGTATTCCTTCCTTGGGGAAGTCTTTTACCTTGCGTATTGCTTTATCAAGATCGTAACTCATGGTTTTCTCCATTCATTGTTTTTTCAAGAATAACTTGAAAGAGAGCCCTGATCAAGTGAAAGATTTTGAATTTACCACGAAGAGCACAAAGGACACAAAGAGATTCTGCCTGAATATAATTATTATGATTTTCAATATATATTATTTTCATTACAGAATTTATGTTTTTGGATTTTATCTTGGAATCCAAAAACCTTAATTAATTCTTCGTGGTTTAAAAATCAGCTCCGGGCAAGCCTTTTGATCATCCCGTCCATAACAGCATAGGCATAATCTGAATTTATAATCGAATTTCCCGTCTGATCGATAAACATTATTTTGCCAACTGATTTGTCATGATCATCGGTTATGGTAAGAACAACACTTACAGCATTTGGCTTGCTTAGCCCGCTCTTTTTTTTCATCTCGTGGATCCATACAGTCAGACCCAGTTCTCCTTCCGGCATCAGAAAAGCAGGACCATTCCCCGGAATAATCGTAAGGTCATACCTTGAGCCGATGACTTCCATCATCGAAGGCATCTCCGTATCCACAAACCAGTCCATGTCCCTGTCAAAAACATCCAGAGGGTTGTCATGCAGATAGGTCACACTTTTTATATAAAAAACACCAGAACTGTCCAGGTCTTCCGGTAACGATGAATCAATTTTCTGGCCGTTTACAACAGGTATGATGCTTTCGCAGGAGAAAAATACTGAAAATGATATTAATAGCAGAAAAATGGATTTATTTTTTTTCATAACGAAATCCTCCCATTATGTGCAGTCAGGAGGGTTCCCTTTTACTGAATTCAATATACTGTGAAAACTATATATTTTCACTCTTTTTTTTTGAACCACAGAGGGCC
>CAZKOK010000492.1:0-3456 GCA_964554355.1 uncultured Spirochaetia bacterium
CAAGAGCAGATATAAAATCAGAAATAGTCGGAGTCTTCTGTCCGTCAACTTCAATAATTATATCTCCGCCCAGATATATAATATTCCGTCCGTAATGAACAGGATTGGAAAGATCACCGCCCCTTATTCCGGTTTTTTCTGCATTTTTTCCCTTATCAACAGTTGAAACAAGAATACCTTCAGATACCGGTAATTTTGCTGCACGGGCAATCTGCGAATCGACCTGAATCGGCGATATGCTTATCCATCCCCTGTTTACATAACCGTAATTAATCAGGTCCGGAACTACCCTTCTGGCAGTATCGACGGGCACGGCAAAACCGATACCGACGGACCCTCCGGAAGGACTGTATATCATGGTATTAATTCCTATCATCAAACCTTTCGAATCGAGAAGAGGCCCGCCTGAATTGCCGGGATTAATTGAGGAATCTGTCTGAATCATATTCTGAATGACAATATTGTTATACGAGCGGACCGGACGCCCCAGACCGGAAACAATGCCTGTGGTAAGTGTTCTGTCGTAACCGAACGGATTTCCTATTGCAAGGGCTTTCTGTCCAACTTTCAGGCTGGATGAGTCCCCGAAAGAAATGGTTTTGAGTTCATGACCTTTGGGATCGAACTTGACAACAGCAAGATCATTTTCACGGTCCTTGCCGATGACCTCTCCTTCATACTGTGTACCGTCTGCAAGATTGACAAATACCTTTGAAGCACTTTCCACGACATGATAATTCGTGAGTATATATCCGCGTTTATCAATTACAGAGCCCGAACCGGTTCCTCCTTCCTGCGGGACCTGCTCAAAAAACCAGTTCCAGGCAAGGACTTCGGTAGTAATATTAACAACTGCCTCGTTAAGCATTTCATATATTTTTATGTTTTCAAGTTCATCTTCTGAATAATTATTTGTGTCAGAGACAGCATAAATATCATCAAGCGGAATGGAGTTTGTCTGATACTTAAATTCAGATTGCGGAGTTTCAGCCGAAACAGATACCATTTCCTTCGGTTTTCCGACAGAAATAACACCGAAACCGATAAGAAGAAAAACAATAACAAGAACAATTCCGGCACCAATAAAAACAAGCTGCCCGCGCGAATAAATCCTCATAAACCCCTCCAGTTTCAGTATACTGATTTAAATATTAATTGCCAAGATAATTGAGGAAATTATGAATTATGAATGGAACCACGAATTTGAATGAACAACACGAATACAGAAATTCTGGCCGGTCCGGGGGAAATGACAATGCAGGTGCCGGCGATCGCTGCCGCGATAGTTGTGTCAGAATGGGGACAGACCCAAAATATAATTTATAATTATCTCCTGTTTCTATTGATGATTAACCAAAAAAATATTAAGTTGATACCACAGCAGTCAGGGGACGTAAGGGCTTCGACTGATGGATTGTACGATCATATGTTGCAGGCAGAGCTGCCTAACTCTTTAAACTGGACAAACCTATAAATGCTATACTTAGAAAAGAAGAAGAACTCTTCGTAACTGAAGAGGGATCTGAAGACTTAGCATTAGCAGCATAATGCTGCTACGGGCCCTTCGGATGCAGTCCTGAAGCCGGAGTCAGCCTGAAAGAAACCGGGACTTACCTGCTGTAACGACGGTACACAGTCCGGGAAATTTATTCCGTACCGGAGAGGGGTTCAGGATTGCTTTTTATCCTGCCTTTCCTAAAACCAAAAAAAAGCTAAGCCTGTAGAGATGTATGGTTTGCCCATCAGGACGCGGGTTCGACTCCCGCCGTCTCCATTTACTGTTATTCTTGCGAATGTGCTGACTATTGCCCATAAATCTTAATACAAAAGAAATAGCCGCCCGCTCGTTTCACTCGCTGGATTACGCTCGCTGCGCTGGATTAGCGCGGAAATACGCTGATATTTTGATGTTTTCTTAATGAAATCATCCTTGTTTATGATAAAAACGGTGATTTCATGACAAGTTCAGTTAAGTATCAAAAAAGTGAAGAAATACTTATGAATAATTCCAGTATTTTAAATGCTGTACAGTTTGTATTGAAGAATAATATTCCAGACAGATTTCCTTTCTGTATACCCTATTATTAAGAATCACTTTCTGTATCACCACTATATATTGCTGGAACAAACGACTGAAACATTGAAATATTTTGTAATATTTGAGAAAGACTATAATGAGCCCAGATATTTAAACAAAAATTGGAGGTCATTTAAGGTGTAGAACTCCACAAAAATTAAAATGGAGGATACACTGTAACAATGAGAAAAAGCTACGACAAAGCATTTAAGGCTAGAGTTGCCCTTGAGGCACTGAAAGAGACGGAAACACTTCAGGAACTGGCAAAAAGATTTGATGTTCATCCGAACCAGATTTCAAACTGGAAAAAGCAGCTTCTGGAAAACGCTTCAGATTTATTTGAACGGCCAAACAAAAAGAAATCCGGTTTTGAGGAAGATGATGAGGAACGTGACAATCTGCTGAAAACAGTTGGGGAAATGAAGCTCGAAAACGATTTTCTAAAAAAAAAGTACCGGCAAGTGTACGGGAAAGATCCTTTTTAGTGGATGCGGAGTATTCAATGTCAATTGAGAAGCAATGCAGTATTCTGGGGATCAGCAGAGGAGCATATTACTATAAACCTCATTCAGAATCCGAAGAAAAGGATCTGGCGGACCTTAAGCTCATTCTTGATGTACTGAGACGGATTCCGTTTTATGGATACAGGAAAGTATCGAAAGAGCTTAAGCCTGATCATCCTCACCTCACATGGAAGCGAGTAAGACGGATTATGAGACGTTTTGGACTGCGTGCGCTTTATGCAAAACCCTGGCTGTCAATTCCCCGAAAAGAGCATAAAAAATATCCGTATCTGCTCAGAGGGAAAACAATCAGATTTCCAAATCAGGTATGGGCGACAGATATTACATATATCCGTCTTCCAGGCGGCCATGTGTATTTGACAGCAATCGTTGATCTGTTCAGCCGCAGGGTATTGTCATGGAGATTATCAAACAGCATGGATGCCGGATTCTGCATTGCAGCTCTTGAAGAAGCCATTGAGAAGTTTGGAATTCCGGCTATTTTCAATACAGATCAGGGCAGTCAATTCACCTCTGATGCGTTTATTGATGTTCTGAAAAGAAATAACATTGAAATCAGCATGGATGGGAAAGGAAGGGCTCTGGATAATGTATATGTTGAACGCCTCTGGCGGTCTCTCAAATATGAGGATATTTATTTGAAATCCTATGAAAACATGATTGAACTGCAGCAGGGAGTGAAACAGTATTTCGAGTTCTACAACAATGAAAGATTTCATCAGGCACTGGAATATTCTACTCCTGTTGAAATATATGACTCTGTCTTTCAGACAGAGGAAATGAGAAAAGCATCATGATGAAGGAGTACACCTTAAACTGATTGATTTTTTGTATTGACAGAAAGGCTCAGCGTAT
>CAZKOK010000493.1:0-3445 GCA_964554355.1 uncultured Spirochaetia bacterium
CATCTGATTGATATTGTACTGCCGTCAGACCAGTTTAACGTTGCCCGTTTTGTAAAAGAAGCAGATAAGGCAGCTCTGCAGATCCATGAAAAATCAAAGATACCCGTTATTTCAGGCGGGACTGCTTTTTACCTGATTAATTTCATAAACGGCCTGCCGGAAACACCCCCTTCACAGAAAAAAATAAAGGATGAAATTCTTGCAGAGCTTCAAAATATAGGACTGGAGAGTCTGTGGCATGAACTGATCCAAATTGATCCCGTAATGGAAAACCGGATTTCATGCAATGATCAGCAGAGAATTGTAAGGGCCCTGGAAATTTACAGAATAAGCGGAAAAGTACCGTCATCATTTAAAACGGGAACCGGAAGACATGATAAATACAATTTCCTGATAATTGGAATGAAAACAGACAGGGAAGAACTGTACAGAAGAATTGATCATCGCGTGCAGGAAATGTTTGATAGCGGGCTTGAAAAGGAAATTGAAAAACTCCTTGAAATGGGTTTTTCTTTTGATGATCCCGGACTTAAGGCAATAGGATACAGGGAATTCAGGCCGTATTTTGCAGGATCAGCTTCTCTTGAAAAAATCAGATACAATATTGCCATGAATTCCAGACATTATGCCAAAAGGCAGATTACCTTTTTTAAAAAACTAAAAAATGTGATATGGATAGATTCAGACAGAAAAGATGAAATTATTTCAGGAATTAATGATTTTATACAGGAAAACATATAAAAATAGATCATGAGAGGTGTTATAATTGATAAATAGGTATTATTTAGTCAATATCTTATGAAAAAACTTCGAAAAAATACCGATAATATTGTATAATTTAAGCAGATGAGGTGTCTGATGAAAAAAAATGCAATTATTATTCTATTCTTGTTTTTTTCTTCTCTGGCAGTTTTTGCACAGACACCGGAAGCCCGCATAATTTCATTTGACGGTGACAGTTTTTCACTTATCAGGAATGGCGAAGAGACAGTTTTTGATCTGAATTATGAAATATTCAGAAATGAAGCAGAATCGCTCAAAATCCGGGAAGGTGATACTTTAAGCACGGAAGACAGTACTTTTCTTGAAATAAGTTTCTCTCCGTCCGGCAATGTTATCAAGGTTTCAGAGAATACCTACCTTACATTCAGCGAAATGAACAGTGACGGCTCCGGTATTGTTGATCTGATATACGGAAGTGTACGATCAAAAATAAATAATGCAGGCAGTTCACTTTATACCATAAGAAATCAGACAGTAGCGGCAGGAGTGGGTGATTCGGATTTCGGATTCGATTTTACATTTTCTGCAGACACACAGACAGGCGCCAAGGCCAATGTATACAGTTTTAGCGGCAATGTAAATGTTGTTGAAGTATCCGAAGAAGGGATGGATCCCGATTACAGCAGGGCAGTAAGGATAAAGGAAAACGAACAGCTGACAATTGATACTGCCAATCCATCAAAAGATATAAAGACAAGCAAGGTCCGGAAAATTGATGATCAGATTTCGGAATACTGGAATGAAAATGATTTCCAGGAAACTCAGGCGGACACTGACACACTGGCTGCAGCGGAATCGGGCGCAGATGAAGAAACAGAAACTGGTGGCGGAACTTCTGCTGATGCCCATGAGGCTGCAGTGACAGAATCTGAAGCTGATAATGCGGCTGACGTTGCTGCGGCAGAACCTTCAACCGATGTTTCCGCAGGCACAGACCAGGGAACTGAAGCTTCAGACGAAACTGCTGCCGACGATGAAACCGCAGTGGCGGAGGAAGAAGAACCTGTTGAGATAATAAATGAAGAAGAACTTGATCCTGCAGAAAGAAAAAGAATTGCGGGAAATGTAATAACAACGCTGGGATTCGGTCTTGAAGCTGCCGGTGCCATCGTATATGCTCTCTCCCCCTTTATTTCGGAATCAGGGCAGGATACAGTTCGAGAAATAACGCTTTGGTCTATGGGCGGTGTTGCGGTTGCAACAATTACGGCCCTCATTATAAATGCTTTTTCCGGCGGCGGAGAATAAATCTTATTCAGAAAACACAATAGCAGTAAAAATTTCGATTTTATAGTTACCGGTTTTCCATGCATCAGCCGGAAGGCCCGCTTTCATGCATGTATGTGAAAGGAATTCATTTCTGTTCCAGTTGTATTCAACGGCAACCTGAGGAAGAAGCAGTCCTGATCTGCCGCCACCTGAAATATATAATCCATGAAGACCGGGTTTTATAATTGATATATCATCAATTACCTGGAATGGAGAAAGGACTGATATTTCTATTTCAATCTGACTGAATTCGGATGCAGTAAGGGGTCTGAAGCGGTAATCTGAAAATGCAGAAGACTTTGCTGCATCAATAACCGTATTAAGAAGTGATTTATCGCTTCGTATATATCCTATGCAGCCGCGCAGCTTTTTCTTAATGTGAAGTGAGACAAATGCACCGCATTTTTCCAGTAAATTACCACAAGCTTTGGGCAGGGATGGAGAAGAATTGTCAAGTTCAGACAGTATAACTGCTCTTGCAGCCTCAAGCAATATCTTCTTTTCCGATTCAGACAATGAAAAGTTTTTATCCATTTTTCCTCTCCGTTATAATATTAAAAAGCAGATGAAGAATTTTACCGCTTTTCCTGTTAAAATCTTTTTGATAAAGCTTTGAAAGCATTAATTCAGTATCCAGTGTTTCACGGAAAATTGAAAGAAAATTATTGCAGCAGAAATCAATGCTGTATAAATCAGCTTTTTTGAAAAATGGATATATTTCGTTTTTGTGGGATAATCCTTCAGGTGAGTTTATATTTGCTGAAACAATGAATGAAGGATTGTTATATTCAGCAAATAAAATTTCAAGAATTTTTACGACTGATTCCGACCCGACATTCATATCAAAAAAAACAGGGAAAAGACGGCATTCAGGATAAATTTCAGTGAGTACCGGAAGAAATGATTCCAGAGACGTCTGCTCATCAAATGGATTATTGGAAATGCTTAAATCTTTTCCATATTCGGAAAAATTTCCCGGAAAGGTAAAACAGAAAGTCCCGTTGGGCAGAACATATTCTTTATAAGTGCAGAAATATAAAGAGGAATTGAAATTGTCGTGATACGGAAGAAATATAACAGTGATATCAGGCCTGCTTCTGATTAATGATTCGCTTAAGTAGATGTATTCACTCAGGCAGAAATCCCAGGCACCGTGAGGTATCAGGAAATCCTTTCCGAAAAAATCCGAATTTTGGATTATTTCCAGCTGACCGTAAATCATATCCTTTATTCTGTTTTTATCAGATGGATAGAATATGCCGTCAAGGAATGATTTTTTTATTACTTTTGAAAAATCAGCCGGATTTTCCATTATTCTCCTTCAAGAAGCCTTTTAAGCCTGTCGGGGTTTTTCTTTACGGCAATATTTTTTTCATGAGATCGGAAGAGCGTC
>CAZKOK010000494.1:0-3430 GCA_964554355.1 uncultured Spirochaetia bacterium
AAAAACCTTTTGTCCTGAGTCTGGGCGGCACTGGTCTTCTGGATCTTTATAAACAGGAAAACGGGAAATACCGTACCGAAGAAAATCCGGCCCTGGAAACTGATTTATCACAATTGTTCCCTGCATCCGAAAAGTACACAGCCGACAGCAGGCTTACCGGCGAAATTCAGAATATAAGAAATGATATCCGTTCCATGATTGACCGCTTCGATTCAAAGCTTGCTGATCTGAAAAAAAGACAGGAGGTGCTGAGCGACCAGTTCGTATTTGAAGATTCATCCGATTTGGAGAAACCCGAAGGCATATCAAGGCCTTTCAGTTTCATAAAAATGGAAGATGCCGATGATCTGTTTGTGATGTGCAGAAATGAAAACCCACAGGCTGTCGCTGTAATTCTGTCATATCTTGACGCCAAAATCGCTGCCTGCCTGCTGGACCTCTTTCCGGGAGACAGCCAGTCGGATCTGATAAAACGGGTAAGCTTTCTTGACCGCATGGCGCCGGAACTGCTTGAGGAAATGGAAAAATTCTTTTACTCAAAACTGAAGGAATTTTCTTCCCAGGAAATGTTCAGGGCCGGAGGAATCAGTTCCGCCGCTGAAATACTGAACCTTTCATCAAGATCAACGGAGAAATATGTAATCGAGGATTTCGAGAAAAATCTTCCGGACCTTGCCGAAAACATCAAACAGAACATGTTTGTGTTTGAAGACATCGTTGTTCTTCAGAAGAAAGACTTAAGACTTGTAATATCAAAAGTTGACCGGAAGGACCTGCTGCTTTCATTAAAGATGGTTGATGAACCGGTGAAGGAATTCATTTCTTCATGCCTGAATGAAAACGAGAAAAAATCCCTGGAAGAAAACATGGAATCCCTGGGCAGGGTCAGAATAACCGAAATAGAGAAAGCCCAGGTGCGCATCGTAAACACGATAAGGGTGCTTGAGGAAAACGGGGAAATCATCATTGCAAGGAAGAATGAAATCGTGGAATGAACTGTGGATTATATCTGATATGGCTGACCTGTAGGTGCCAGCGATCGCTGGCACCTACATTTCTTCTTTTCCATGTCGTTCCACAGAGCCTTCCTTCCTCACAGTCACCGACCCGAATCCTGCCGAAAGCTTCCCTTCCCAGCCGGCTGTCAGTCTGCCGATATGTTCCATCGGAAAGGCCGGGTTCTGCCCGTAGAAAATGCACAGGTAATTCCCCTGATTTGTATAGGCCAGCCCTCCGGGAGAAATTACCGGCACAGGCGAGTCTGTCCCCAGTGGGTCAGGTTCACAGTATATGGAAGATTCTGAAAAAATTTTTCAGCCACAGCCGTGTCAAAAAGTTCGGCTTCCAGTTTCAGATTTCCAAAATCAAGTTCTATTCTTTTCATGTCTTTGATCTCCTGGACCTGCTTTTCTTTTTCCGGTCCATTTTAACAGTCTTTACATAGTTTTTCAAATAATGCTGAAAATCGCGGGATTTGCTTTATAATTGTAATATGAAGAAAACAGTTACACTGCTGTTTATATTAATGGTTCAGGTTTCGGCTTATTCCGAAGATCCCGCTTTTTTCCCTTTTGCACCTTCATGGGACCCGCAGGAAGGTTCTGCCATTGATCTGTCATTTCTTAACAGGGAAACCCCGATTTCCAGGCTTTATACGGATACAGACGGGCATCTGTCAAACGCCTCGGGAAGGGTCCGTCTTGTCGGAATCAATGTCACGGATATTCCGGAAAAAACCGATGCTTCTCTTGTGGCCCGCCGGCTTTCTTCACTTGGAATAAATATCGTCAGACTCCATCAAATCGATTCATCCTGGACGCTGAACAGCCTGTATCCCGGAGATTACAACAGTCAGGCTGAAAACATTGAAAAAAATAACCTTGATAAACTCGATTACTTCATCAATGAACTGGCCAAAGAGAATATTATGGCCGACTACAATTTCCTTGCAGGCAGAAATCTGGAAAACCATTCTGCCCTGCCCGAAACTGTCGACAAGATGACCGACTGGAAAGCTATTCACACTGTCGCGATGTTCAGGCCTGATGTAACAGACATTCTGACGGAAAACATTAGAACAATCCTTACGCACAGGAACCCGTACAGAAATAAAACCTATGCTGAAGATCCGGCAATTGCCATTGTTGAAGTAATTAACGAAAACGGCCTTATGCACGGCTGGCTGTCCGGCTGGCTTGACAACTATCCGGACTCAGACAGTTATCTGAAGAAATTATGGAATGACTGGCTTAAGGCCGAATACAAAACCCGGCAGGCCTTTGACAGGAAACTTACAGGCACAAATCAGACAAGGGAAGTTCTGTTTGATCTTGCTGATTATTCATCAAAACCGGAAAGCGCATTCAGTTTTGAAAACCACAGCGGCGCCGCATCCATAATCAGCGGAACAAAAGGCTCTGATCCTTCTGTTAAGCTGAAGGTATCAAAAACAGCCAGCGAAGGCTGGCACATACAGTTCGGCCGCAGCGGCTTTTCCGTTAAGGAAGGAAATCTCTACACATTGAGTTTTGCGGTCCGGTCAGCCAGTTCGTCGGAAATTTACGTAAATTTTTCAATGGCTGACAGCCCGTGGGCAGGACTCGGATTCGATACCATTATTAAGCTGACACCAGGCTGGAAAACATACAGCCTGACAATTACACCAAACCAGTCATGCGGAAATGCAAGATTCATGTTCGGAGGGCTGGGACAGCAGAAGAATGGTGAAGTTGAAATAAAGCAGCTTACATTCAGTTCCGGCGGCAGCCTGCTTAAGGACGGACAGAGTATCGAAAAAGGAAATGTTGACTGGCCCCGAAAAGCGGAGGCTGTCCCCATTCCGCTGCAGAGGGTGTGGCTTCAGTTTCTTTATGATCTTGAGTCCGGATTCTGGGAGAGAATGGGTGAATGTATAAAAACGACATGCGGATATAAAGGTCTTGTTATCGGTACCATTGCCGGTACATCAACTCCGCTGCTGCAGAAAAAATATTTCGATATTATCGACAGTCATGCCTACTTTAATCATCCGGAATTTCCGGGAACAGACTGGGACTACAATAATTATTTTGTGCGCAACCGTGCCCTTGTCAGACAGCCGGACCTGGCAATAATGTCCGATCTTGCAGGTAAAAAAGTTGAAAACATGCCGTTTATCGTAAGTGAAATCGACCAGCCCGATCCGAATCAGTACAATACCGAATTATTCCCGATACTCTCCGTTTTTGCATCGGCACAGGACTGGGACGGGTATTTTGCATTCTGTTTCGCATCAGACAGCGGCAGATGGGACTCCGGCAGAATAAGCGCCATGTTTGAAACCGTAAGAAACCCGGTAAAGGCCGCAGCATTCCAGGCAGCCGCCCTTGCTTTCAGGCGGGGGGACTTCCCGCAGTTTCCGCAACAGATCAGGTATCCGATGGATCCGGAA
>CAZKOK010000495.1:0-3428 GCA_964554355.1 uncultured Spirochaetia bacterium
CCTGAACCAAGACTGGTGAATACCGGAAAATCTGTCCTTAACAGGGACTTTATCTATTCGGCATTTTCCCTGATCGTACTGGCTCGGTTTGTGACAGGCGGAATACTTCTGCATGGTGCAGTTTACAGACCTTTGTTTGCGATGCAGATGCTTGCGGTTTCTGTCAGTGCAGTGGCCGGCGGGCTTGTGCTCCTTGTTCTGCCTTTATGGTCATGCGTTGTCCTTATAAGTGTTCTGGTCTGGCTGCTGTATCTTTTTTCTGAATTATATATGCCGCTGATTCCTGCTGTATTTCTTATGGCCGGGTTCATTTTTTCGGCAGCCCTGGAGTTTGTCCAGCACTGGGACCAGGTAATTATCTTAAGAGTCGGAAAATTCAGAAAGGTCAGGGGAGCGGGCCTGTTTTTCCTGCTGCCGTTTTTTGACAGGATCGCCGCCTTTGTCGATACAAGAATCAGGGCTTCGGATTTCCGCGTGGAAAAAACACTTACAGGAGACACGGTCCCCGTGGATGTTGATGCGCTTGCATTCTGGATGGTCTGGGATGCGAAACAGGCTGTACTGGAAGTTGAAAATTTCCTGGAAGCGGTAACGCTGTCTGCCCAGACGGCCCTGCGCGATGCAATCGGAAAAAACAACCTGACGACCCTTCTTTCCGACAGGGAAAAGCTTGGACAGGAAATACAGAAAATACTTGATGCAAAAACAAACTCCTGGGGAATATCAATCCTCTCTGTGGAAATTACGGATATAATTATCCCGGCCGAACTGGAAAATGCGATGAGCAAACAGGCCCAGGCCGAACGGGAGAAAGAAGCAAGAGTAATTCTCGGATCGGCAGAAGTTGAAATCGCACAGAAATTCAGACAGGCTGCGGAAATGTATGAAAACTCCGGAACAGCTCTGCAGCTCAGGGCCATGAACATGGTTTATGAAGGCATAAGAGACAAAGGCTCGCTTATGATACTTCCGTCTTCCGCCCTTGATTCCATGAACCTTGGCTCGGTTCTGGGAACGGCGGCTTTCCAGGAAATTATGCAGAAGGAAAAACTAAAAAAACCGGAAAGCGCCAAAAAGGAAAACACAAAAACACCGGCTGAAAACAGCAGTCAGAAAGACGAATAAGGAGGTCCTGTCTATGCAGGTTATAGAAGCGAACAAATTAACGAAATATTACGGAAAGGCCCGCGGAATTATCGGAGTTGATCTTTCTGTGGAGGAAGGCGAAATATTCGGGTTTATAGGACCAAACGGCGCAGGGAAATCCACAACGATAAGGACCATGCTGAACCTGATTTTTCCAAGCTCGGGTCAGGCAAAAATATTCGGTATGGACATTGTCAGCGAAACAAAGCAGATTAAACAGATTGTCGGCTACATCCCTTCGGAAGCCATATTTTACGACGAAATGAGCGTCAGGGAGCTGCTCGAATATTCGGCACGGTTTTACGGAGTTCAGCTTGGCGAGTGGTACAAAAAACTCGTAAAGGCCCTGGACCTTGACACAACGAGGAAGATTGTTGACTTGTCCATGGGCAACAGGAAAAAAGTAGCAATTGTACAGGCAATGCTGCATAAACCGAAACTGCTTATTCTTGATGAACCGACATCCGGACTGGACCCGCTGATGCAGCAGACCTTTTTCGACCTTGTTCTCGAGATGAACAGGGAGGGATCTACGGTCTTCTTTTCCTCACACATCCTTCAGGAAGTACAGAGAATGTGCAGGCGCGTGGCCATAATCAAGGAAGGAAGGATCCTGACTGTGGAAGACATCGATTCCCTGCGCAGCAGGCAGCTGACCAAGGTCATGCTTATTCCGTCCAACGGAACGCCGTTCAGCGAGGATTTCCCGGGGGTTTCAAATTATAAACAGACCGGCAGACAGACAAGGTTCCTTTATTCGGGAAATGTCAATGAACTTGTCAGGTACCTTGCCAAAACCGGTCTTGAAAAAATCACCATAGAAGAACCGACCCTGGAAGAAGTGTTCATGCACTATTACGAAAAGAAGGAGGCATAGGATGAATACAGTACTGTTTACCAAGGAATTTAAACGGAACCTTAAAAAGTTCCTGCTATGGATGGCGTTTATAATCGGCTTCAATATATTTACGATAATGTTTTATCCGTCCCTGGCATCGAATCAGGAAATTCTTGAAAAATTTATGGAAGTTTATCCAAAGGAAATTGCCGGTATTTTTAATTTCAGTGTGGAAACCTGGTCCACTCCTCTGGGGTTCCAGACCACGTATTTCGCCTTTTATGTCCTGATGCTTGGAGGAATTTATACGGCACTTCTGGGCGGCAGTATACTGGCCAAGGAAGAAGGCGGCAAAACAGCGGATTTTCTTATGACCAGGCCGATGACCAGAACGGAATTCATCATAACAAAGATGGCGGTATTTCTGGTTTACGTAATTATGATGAATCTTGTTGTATATTTGACAACGGTAATAATGTATGCAGTTGCAACTGACGGCATTAATGTGGCCAGGCTTACTGTTTTAAGTCTTTATGGACTGATGTATACACTTATGTTCGGATTTCTGGGAATGTTTGTATCCGTTCTTGTAAAGCGCGGCAGATCGGTTACCGGTGCAATGGCCGGAGCAGTTATCGGCTGCTATTTCCTGGAAGCCATTTCCAGGATTTCGGAAAAGTCAAAAAACATCGGATACATAAGCCCCAACAGATTTGTCGATATGAATGTCGCCGGATCTACATACGGGCTGTCGCCCGGAGATACAGCATACTTTCTTGTTCTGGCAGCAGTATTTGCGGTTGCCGCTTTTATAATCTACAGAAAGAAAGATATTTATGTCTGATATCAGTATATGTCTTTGAAATTGAGGGTCATTTCTGCAGCAGCGGGAATGACCTTTTTTTAATTTATTTATGAAAAAGGTTGTAGTGAAGGTTTTTTATTTTTTTTGAACCACAGAGGGTCTTTTATTATTCAGATTAATCGGTTTCACAATAAATGTTGTCTTTATATATGATCTGTTTTTTTGGTTTTTCCCAACCCTTAAATTTATATTTGAATCAAATGATGATATCACGGAAGATAATAATACCTCCAATGAAAACTCTGTGGTCCTCTGTGGTTCAGAACCCGAAGACATGCATATCATTTTGTATCGGAATTAAAAAAGATTACACAGAATAAATCTTTGGTTTTTTTATGGAAAATACTTTACTAATTTAGTAAACTTTAGTATTATATATATGTCCACAATTGAATGTTCCTTAACGTTCGGGATGGACTTGAGGAGCATGTAAAAACACTACATCCTCTTTCTCCTTATTGTTCCGGCAGGCTCCCCCCTGCCGGTTTTTTATGTGAAAGTTTATTTCTTATTTGTTTCACAATTTATCACTGCTGTCCGGTTAAAATAAAAAATGGCTATTAATTCCTTGTAATATTT
>CAZKOK010000496.1:0-1360 GCA_964554355.1 uncultured Spirochaetia bacterium
CGTCATCAATAACCGACTCCTGCGCCCCCGCCCCGGATAAAACCAGTATCAGCATGAAAATAAAAAACAGTACTTTCTTCATCATTTGTTTACCCTTTCCACATATGCTTTTGTAAAAACTGAGTCCGGAAGTCTTTCAATTGATATATCACTGATGGTAATCTGTGTTTTTCTTCCCTCGATTGTCTCATCTATAAAAATCATTTTTGAAGGTGAATAGGAATCCCCGATCTTTGAATATGATGGAAACAGCGAAGTTCTGAGTAATCTCCGGCTTAAGCTGTAGTCTTCTGTTTTCAGCACAAGAGAGGCTTTTTTAAAGGGGTAGGGGACCTCATCATTTTTCGCTTCGAGTTCAAGAATCCAGACATTGAATTTTCCCAGCTCCCCTTCTGAGTAACCGGCAACTTCATAATCTTGAGCATATGTGGACATTCGAAAGTCGGAGTTTTTTGCATCAGAATCATTAACGTTTTCTTTCAGTGATGAATGTGTAAACTTCCTGCTCTGTGGATCATAGAGAAACATATTATCACCGATCCGCAGAATACCCTGTCCTTTGATGTTTTCCGGTTCCAGGGTGAGCATCAGGAATTTGTCTTCCGCATCGCGGCGAAATGTTGTTATTACATTTTTACTGACGCCGTCTTCGGGATCTTCACTTATCATTGCAAGGGTTGCTGAAAAATCCGTTTTCTTGAAATTACTCTGATAATCAAGACTTTCAAGCATTTTATCAAAATCCGGAATCTCCTGTGAAAACAGGACATTTAAGCAGGTCAGCAGTAATATAATTGCATAAAGCATTATCTTTTTCATTTAAACCTCCTAATATTGCGCCCGGAGAGCTTCTGCGGGCAGTAATTTTCCGGCTTTGCCTGCCGGGGACCAGGCTGCAGCGATACTTACAGCTGCAACGATCAGAATATTTCTTATGGTTTCGGCCATCCCGACTTTGAAAAGCAGGGACCCTTTTGTAAGGAACATGCTTAAGGTTTCGCTTGTGCCGAAATCTATCAGCGAGAAACCTCCCATCAGGACTGCAGCAATAATGACACCAGCCAGAGCACCTGAAACGGCAATAATAACTGCTTCCAGAATGAACAGCATTTTCACTTCGGATTTGTGCATACCCATCGCTCTGAGTGTCCCGATTTCCCTGGTCCGTTCGATCAGAATCATTCTGAAGCTGTTGGTAATCCCGACCATTATTATCAGGAGCAGAATGGCTGACCCTGCAATAATTCCGGTGATACCGGCTGCAAGACTTAATAAAAGTGTCTCCATTGATATCATCTTTCTGATAAACCCTTTCCGGGCCCCTATTGCGCGCAAAGGGTTTATCAGAAAGATGATATCA
>CAZKOK010000496.1:1370-3419 GCA_964554355.1 uncultured Spirochaetia bacterium
CCTATTGCGCGCATTGTTCCTATTTCGGGAATTCTTTCCGTTACGGAAATTACCAGGGTATTCATTATTATGATCAGGGCGACTACTGCGATGATTATTATGACCACATTGAATATGGTTTTGAGTCCGTAAACCACCTTGGCTACCGGCCCGGCGGCAGAAATCCAGTCATATGCTTCGGCATCAATCTTATGTTTTGTGAAATATCTGTTTATGTCCCTGATGACTGCAGCGGTTCTGCCGGAATTTTCAAGTTTCAGCAGCAGATAGTGCCAGGCATCGGACTCGGTAAGGCTGTATATATCCCGGCTGCCCAGGTCTCCAAGGATGACGGTAAGATCGCTCTCATCCTTTATTCCGGTCCCGGCTTCGGCAATATCAAAACTGAAATCACTGAAAAGGTCTTCTTCATTGACTGAACCCAGTGATTCGGTTTCTTCAGCTGATAATTCCAGTTCAGCCTGGCCGTACAGGGTCAGCCCCTGCAGAGCGCGCATGGTCTGGATATCTATGAGTGATACAAGCTGCAGTGATATGTTTGAATTGATAAATTCAAAAACGCCTGTCAGAGGTACTTCCCTGATTGTAATTCCGCTGTTCGGGGTGGATCCGGTCAGGATAATATGATCACCGATATTCAGTTTTTCCCCGCTGCTCTCTTCAAGTATTTTCAGAGTATTCTGATTCAGCGCAATCCCTTCCTGTCCGGACGAAAACATGGATCCTTCCAGAATCCTGATATTTCCGGGAAACATATTCATATACTGATCGGGATCAATTCCGAAAAGCATTGAAAATCCCTGACCTTCCTCTGCAAAGGAAACCTGGGCAAAGCCCGCGGCCAGGCCGGTTTTAGCGCTGATATCACCTCTTTCATCGAGGTATTTTTCTATTATTTCAATTTCCGGAACCTTGCTGATGCCGTCTTCCAGGATTTCAGGGCTCATGCCGATAATATTCGGAGGGTTGTCTGCTTTCGCCGCGATCATGATATCTCCGGTATAATTTTCTGTATAATTGGCTTTCAAACCTTCGGCAGCTGTATCAATAAGCGAATTGCCGACGAGAAGAATGGCGGCACCCAGAGCTATGAGTGTCCCTATTATCAGGGTTTTTGTTTTATGTTCTTTCAGATTTCTCCATGCAATCTTGAAAATCGTTCCCATCAGGCGCTCCTTCGGGTGTTTTCCGTTACCAGCCCGTCCTGCAGCCTGATAACATGGTCAGCAATTTCAACTATTGAGTGATCGTGTGTGGAGAAAATGAATGTGGTCCCGAGGTCTTCTGTTCACTTTCTTCATTAATTCAATAATCGCCTCGCCGGTTGCCGAATCAAGATTTGCTGTAGGTTCATCAGAAAGTACGATTCCGGGTTGAAGCGCCGGGGCCCGGGCTATTGCCACGCGCTGCCTTTGCCCTCCTGACAATTCATTCGGTTTATGGTTTTTCCATTGCTCAAGGCCCACTTCATTTATCAGATAGTTTATATATTCCCTGGCTTCTTTTCTGCTGCGTTTTTCCTTTCCTATCAGAATCGGGAATTCAATATTTTCATACACGTTCAGGACCGGAATCAGATTGAAAGACTGAAAGATGAATCCGATTGATGTATGCCTGAGCTCGGTTATTTCGCGGTCATTGAGGTTTCCGGTTTCCTGATCCCCGATTTTGACAATTCCTTCTGTCGGAGTGTCTATACAACCGATCATATTCAGAATTGTTGATTTTCCGGATCCTGACGGTCCTGCTATTGATATGAATTCACCTTTTTCAATATTGAAAGAGACACCCTTTACAGCATTAACTTCAGTTTTTCCAAGAGGATATGTTTTTTTGACATTTATAAGGGATAGTATTGCCATAATTACTCCTTGATCAGAATCGATAATTAAAAATAACCGATCAGGAGTGAGAATCCTATAAACAGGTTATGAAAGTTTAATAACAATTTGTTAGGCAGTATTTCAAAGATTGTGGAAGGAATAGCTGTAAGTTATTGTAATAACAGAATTTATCACTCCGCTTGTTCATCACCTGAAGTTATTTGTT
>CAZKOK010000497.1:0-3412 GCA_964554355.1 uncultured Spirochaetia bacterium
GGGTCCAGAATTTTTCCAATATCCGTAACCAGATTCTGTTTGCGTGCGATAATGCCGTCAAGAAGGTCGGTAAGCTCCATTACAGCAAACAGGATTATCATTATAATTCCCGAGAGGACCTGAAATTTTCCTGTCCATTCCGGAAGGGCAAATATAACATAAAAAACAGGAGCAATTATTATCCGTGAAATTGTCAGCTTGTTGGGAAGATTCATAATCTGACACTATAACGGGATGCCTATATTGTCAAGAAAGTATAATTATTATCCTGAAGCAGCTTTGCTGAGTTCTTCGAACATTTTTTTATGCTTTGCCGATCTGGCAAAACTGTAAAGCACTTTATATCCGTTTCTGACCCTGCTTAAAAATACGTTTCTGAGCTTTTTATCAAGTGCTTCTGAGTTTTTGAATGTAAATACTTTTACACGCCCTGTGTTGAGATCATTCCCCCATACAGCGGTAAGGACAAAAGGTGTAAAAAGGTCTCCCTGCCTGTCATGTATTGAGTAATACTGGACTTTTCCATCCTCCTGTTTGCGGTAAAATGTTACAGTCATACAATAACCGTTATCGGCATATTAATAATAAAAGGATAGACCCGCTGCCTTATTTAAATATAATAAATTTTTCAGTGAATATCTGAATTTGAGGGGTATATCCGCCGGGGACCGCTTTAAATTTTACCAAGGCACTATATATTATATATATTCCTGTATTTTCCCTGTATATAATTCATAAAAAAGGAAGAATCCAGTTTTTTCCCGGTCACTTTCAGGCACAGATCTTCGGCACTGTAAAGGCTTCCCGCCCGGTGAATATTTTCTCCAAGCCACATTTTGGCCGGCATCAGATCGCCGGATGCTATTTCCTCATTCAGGTCCGGAAGATCTTTACGCATTTTATCAAAAAACTGTGCACCGTACAGATTTCCCAGTGCATATGTCGGGAAATAGCCGAATCCTCCGAATGACCAGTGAATGTCCTGAAGCACCCCCTCGGCATCGTTGCGCGGGGTTATGCCCAGCAGGTCCTTCATTCCCGTATTCCATATTTCCGGAAGGTCAGCTACGTTGATATTTCCTTTGATCAGTTCTTTCTCGATATTGAATCTGAGAATAATATGCAGGCTGTAAGTAACTTCATCTGCTTCCACCCTTATAAAGGAAGGTTCAACCTTGTTTACCCCCCTGTAGAATTTCTCCGTATCTACATCAGATAATGCCTGGGGGAAATGCGACTGAAGGATCGGGAAAAAGTGACTCCAGAATTCCCTGCTTCTTCCAATCATGTTCTCCCAGGTCCGCGACTGTGATTCGTGAATTCCGAGAGAGGGACAGTCTGCCAGGTTACTTCCTGCAAAAGCCGAGTCCATTCCCAGTTCATACAGTGCATGACCGCACTCGTGAATTGTCCCGAATATACTGGTTTTAAAAAAACCTTCGTTATATCTTGTGGTAATTCTTATATCATCAGGGCCCAATGTGGTTGTAAAAGGGTGTGCAGAGACATCCAGCCTTCCCCTGTCAGTATTAAAATCCATTTTTGTCAGAATAAATCTTGAAAATTCTTCCTGTCTTTTGACATCAAATTTCCTCATTAAAAATGAATCATCAACCTGCTCTGCTGAAGCAATTTCTGCGACAAAGGGAACCAGTGATTTCTCAAGATCGGAAAAAACAGTGTCTATTTCGGCTGTACTCGTCCAGGGTTCAAATTCGTCAAGAAGAGGATCATATGGATGTTCCGTATACCCAAGAAGTTCAGCTTTTTCCCGTGAAAGATCAACAAGCTTTGCAAGGTGGGGAGAAAATTTTGTAAAGTCCGATTCAGCACGGGCTTTGGCCCAGGCCTGCTGTGCTATCGAGGTCTCGCGGGCAAACTCCTTAACCATCTTTTCCGGTATTTTGATATTCCTGGAATAATTCCTGTAAAAATTCCGGATAAAAGCCTTGTCAGCCTCACTCAGTCCACTGTCAGCTTTATATGATCCGTCCGGGGCTCCAAGCTTTTCCAGCAGTTCCCCGGCTTTACCGCTGCAGGTCTTTTCATGAATAATACCCTCAAGAACAGCCAGCTGATCTCCCCTTTCGAAAATGCCTTTTTCCGGCATCAGAACTTCCTGGTCCCAGCCCAGTATTGCATTCGCATGCTTGAGTACCTGGATCTGCTTGTCCAGTTCATACAGTTTTTCAAGGTCTTTGTTCATGATATCTCCTTTTTTTCTGAACCATAGAGTTCACAGAGGAGGGAAGAGATCACAGAGAGATCCTGATTTATCAGGTATAATTCGATTTCCATGATATCATCAGGTACATCAATACAGTTTCGGTTTTTTTAAAAATCAATAATAATCCAATCAAACCGGAATAATATGGAAACCCGGCCAAACTGCACATAAAACTCTGTGTTCTTTGCTCTCCTTTGTGTCCTTTGTGGTTTTAAAAGACTATTTTTTTTCTTCTATCAGATGCAATATCTGCATTATTGCGTCATCAAGCAATACCCCGTTATCCTGTTTCCCGCTTTTGTGCCTTATGGCTACTGCATTATTCTCCATTTCGCGTTCGCCCAGAATGAACATATATGGAATTTTCTGGTTCTGGGCATCGCGGATTTTGGCATTCATTCTCTGATCACTCAGGTCGGCTTCGGTACGTATTCCCGCCTGCCGGAGTTTCATTTTTACCTGCTCAGCATAGTCATTAAATACTTCGGCAACCGGGATAAGCATCACCTGTACAGGCGAAAGCCATACAGGGAAAGCCCCGGCATAATGTTCGATCAGAACCCCGAAAAACCTTTCCAGAGACCCGAGAAGGGCCCTGTGGACCATATACGGGCGTTTCTCCTTTCCGTCATGATCAACAAAAGTCATGTCAAAGCGTTCCGGAAGATTAAAATCGAATTGTATAGTTGACATCTGCCATTCGCGTCCGATGGCGTCCTTGATTTTAAGGTCAATTTTCGGACCATAGAAAGCGCCGCCGCCTTCATCGATTTCATATTCAAGCCCCTCTGCTTTTATTGCTTTCTCCAGTGAAGCAGCAGCAGTTACCCAGTCCTCATCACGACCAACGCTTTTTTCCGGCTTGGTTGCCAGATATGCCTTGATATCGGAAAAACCGAAAGATTTCCACATAAATAGTGAAAACCGGAGGACCTCAGCGATTTCATCTTCTATCTGATCAGGCGTGCATATGATATGCGCATCATCCTGGGTGAAACCTCTGACCCTTAACAGACCATGAAGTACCCCGGATTTTTCATATCTGTATACAGTGCCGAGTTCAGCCCAGCGCAGCGGGAGTTCCCGGTAGGAATGCATTGAGTTTTTATAGATCATGATATGAAAAGGACAGTTCATCGGCTTGGCATAATAATTCGCCTTGTCCATGACCATTTCCGGATACAT
>CAZKOK010000498.1:0-3411 GCA_964554355.1 uncultured Spirochaetia bacterium
AGAAGGATTATGGAGGATGTAATTTCCGATGTTCCGGAAGACATTTCGCTCAGTCCGTTGTGGATCTCCTTTATGCCTTCATACACATTTTTAACATCATTTACAATTTCATCTATCGATTGTCCCGTAAGTTTTGTAATATCCTGGGTCGAATTGATTATATCAAGAATCATGCTGATGTTTTCTGTTATGTTGCGGGAATTCTCCTGAGTATTTTCTGCCAGTTTTCTGATTTCATCAGCTACAACCGAAAAGCCTTTGCCTGCTTCGCCTGCGTGCGCCGCCTCTATGGCCGCGTTCATTGCAAGCAGGTTGGTGTTCTGCGCAATACTGTCAATTACAGTAATTAATTCCTGGATAACGCCGGCAGAATCGGATATCCGGGATATTGAACGCTCAGTATCATCCATTCTTTCCTGCCCGACTCTTGCCGAATCATTCAGGGTCTCTATGACTTTCATCCTTGAATCCGCTACCGATGCCAGATTATTTATGGCTGCCAGTAATTCTTCTACTGAGGCAGAGGACTGTTCCACCGCTGACTTCTGGCTGAATGCCTTCTGCTGAATATTGTCCGCAGAATTGTTGATTTCCGAAGCAGCCTTGAATGATTCCTCAATCCGTAATGTCATTTGCTTCATTTCCCTGTCGATATCGGAAATCGCATTGTTCATATTTTCAAGCTGCCGTGCGGCTTTCTCGATATTTGAATCGAACTGTCCCATGACAAGCGAATTTGATGTAATCTGGTCCTTAAGTGAGATTATTATTCCTCTAAGTTTTTCCGAGAAGTTATTGAATGAATTGGCAAGCTCAGCTGTCTCATCCTTCGCTTTTACGGGAATTCTTACCGAAAGATCACCGCTTTCGCCGGCAAGAACATGAAATAGTCCCGTTATCCGGGTTATCGGTGCTACAAATTTCCCTGTAATGAAAATCATAAGCAGAATCAGTATTATTTCAACCGCAGCGAAATCAATCACCAGAAACCTCGTGAATGTGTTGCGGTTTGCCTGCATATCAGCTTCGCTCAACTCGACCACAAGACAGCGTCCAGTCATGGAAAGCCTTGCATACAGGCTGAATTTTTCTTCCTTCTCACGGTAATTTCTGATAACAGTAGCCGGAATGAGTTCCTCTTCAGATAGCATACCTTTCCCGGATTCCGGACCGGTAATTATATCCATCATATCTTCCGGTGGATTCAGGGCCGATGAAAAAAAGACGGATCCGTCGCTGTTAACCACATGAACAGCTCCGAATACACTCAGATTATCCCGGGCATTTTTCAGATTGACCCCGAGAGTGTTAAAAAGACCTTCTTCCCGGATTTTATCATATAAAATATCCAGTTCCTCCGCGTTGATTCCGGGCACAATTATGATATCAAGCGGTTTGAAATATCTGTAGGCAACATATTCGTTCTGTCCTGTTGCAGAAGCCGTGTACTGTAATTCTCCGTTTTTTCTGCGTGTTATTTCCCTGATATGGTCTTCTCCGGACAGGTCCTTTCCGGGAGATGTTTTATGAACAACCAGGACACCTTTTGAATTAACTGCATATGCATATCCCGTATCAAGAATGGCCGCTCCCAGAATGAGGGACCTGATCTCCTCATCCATTTTATTCTTCGATATGCTTCCGGCTTTATATTCATTATAAAGACCGGATACGCCGTCATAAAGAGAATCTGCAATACCCTTCATATACATGCTCACAGCAATCTCCCTGCCCGAGTTGACGGAATCATCATAAAACGAGAGTTCACGGTCGATATATAAAAATTCATTTTCAAGATTCCTTGTTTCCTGTTCCTGCATTATCTCCGAAGTCTGAATATAAATCATGACAGCGCTTATACCGTAAATAATCAAAAACGGAACAGAAAAAGCTGTTACAAGTTTTGTCCGGATTTTCATTTATGCATCTCCCTTAAAATCACTTTTAATTATCGCCGATAATCCATATAAGTCAAATTATTGAAATCTTGGACAGAACCGACAGCACTAAACTCCTGCATATTTTACAGGCAATTCAATTATAAAGGATGTATAATTGCTGCCGCCTTTTACAGATATTGATCCGTTATGTCTTTTTACGATTATGTCCCAGGCAATACTTAATCCCAGACCTGTTCCCTTACCCGGTTTCTTGGTTGTATAAAACGGCTCGAAAATCTTGTTTCTCATTTCTTCAGGTATGGTTGATCCGGTATTTGTTATCGTAATAAAAACCCTTTTGCCTTTCAGTTCTGATTTTATCAGTATTTTTTTGCCCCTCTCTTCTTCCGGAGACTCCCTGGTTGCCTGAGCGGCATTTGTCAGGATATTTATAAAAACCTGTGAAATTTCCGAACTCCTGCATTCAACAAGCGGAAGTTCTCCAAGCTTCATGATTACTTCAGCATCATATTTGAACTCGCTTATGGTTATATTTACTGCGCTTTGAATTCCGTTATTAATATCAAAGCTTTCCACTTCATCGCTGGTATCAGCCCTGGAAAACTTGAGAAGACTCCTTACAACATTGATAATCCTCTGAATACCCTCTTCTGAACTTTCAATAATGGAATTGATATCGTCAAAACTTTCAAGGATCTGTTCCTTATCATCCGATGCAATATCATTGTCTTTTTCAATGCTCTGTCTGGCCTGTGTGAAAACCCCGGAACGGTAGCGGTTTAGAACAGTAAAATTGCTTTTGATATAACTGAGCGGATTGTTCAGCTCATGTGCAATCCCTGCAGACAGCTGCCCGATTGACGCAAGTTTTTCACGGTGGATCATATGCAGCTGTGTCTTTTTAAGTTCTTCGTTCATACGCTCAAGCTGTCTGACAGTATTTGTCTTTTCTTCCAGAAGTTTTATCTGTCTGCTTATATCATTGATGCTGAGAATTGTGCCGATATGGATTCCTTTTTTTGAAGTTATCTTTTTTATCTGAAAATTATAATAAATGCCGTTCCTTTCACGGGTAAAAGACCCTTCATTCTTCTCGGGGATTTTATATGAAGGAAATCCGATGGTCTTTATCAGGGCTGAGCCATCATCAAGCTCCGTGCCGAGAAGATCATCACTCATGCTGAACCATTCTTCGGCTTTTGAGTTGTAATCAACCACCCTTGCATTATTATCAAAGACGATTATTACTGTTTCCAGATTCTTTATCACCAGGTTCCTTGCAACAGGCACAATATGCAGAAAACGGTGCGAATATATGCCTATAAAGAAAAATATCCCGGTAAGAGCAAATGCCGGAGAAGTAAAATCCGTGTACCAACCCGGAAAAACGCGGAAAACAAAAAGAAGATTGACAATCAGAGGAAACAGATTACCCAGGAGTATGAATATCGACTGGACCTGAAACATTTTCCGGCTTGATACAAACGATCTGACAATAATAATAGCACCT
>CAZKOK010000499.1:0-3397 GCA_964554355.1 uncultured Spirochaetia bacterium
CGGAATTTTCCTTATCGGTCCCGGGACATTCCTGATATATCAGTTTATTACCCGGAAAACTGAGCCTGAACAGGTAAAAATAAAAATTTACAGGCTTGAATTCATATTTCTTGTCGCTGCTGCTCTGATTTTTGCATTCAATGCGTTTTTCCTGGTGCCTTCCGATGATCTGGGCGAAGGGATACGCTCGCTGCCTGTGTACAGGATTCCCGCAACTTTTTTTGCAAAAAGGACCGCGGAAAACAGTCCGGCTCAAGCCCGGCTGGATGAGGAAAAAGCCGAAGAGCTTTTTTCTGCAAAATTCTCCAGAGACTCAAGGCATTTTTCCCTTGATCCTCTGGACAGGACGGTTCAGCAGAACATAAACCTGACACTTGAAAAAATTAAAGACAGGAATTTCAATGTTGTTTTCTATCTTTCGGAGTCGACATATTCCGGAAGGCTGGGGCTGTACGGTTCCTCGTTCGATCCCATGCCCAGGCTTGGAAAGCTTGCTTCCAAAGCCCTTTTCTTTAATAATATGTATTCCTCTTCGGTACGCAGCATGAATTCGCTCGTTTCTCTGCTTACGGGGCTGGGCGGCTATCCGGGCTTTTCGGTCCTTACGGAAGTTAATCCGCGCATCGAAACCCCGGCGTTAAGCCAGATCCTCAAGGAAAGGGGTTATTCGACAGGGCTTATCCATTCTGGCAGTTTTTCCTTTTATGAAAAACTCAAGTTTCTGGACGACAGGGATTTTGATCTGCTTGTTGACTGGAAGGACCTTGTCCGCGAATATCCCGACTCCTGGACTTTCAGCTGGGGCATAGACGACAGGACGATGATTAAAAAGGGCCTTAAATGGATTGACCAGCAGGTAAGTGAAGACAAAAACTTCTTCCTGACCTTTGTTCCGATAATCCCGCATCATCCCTACGATGTCCCCGAAGGGACCGAGCTTCTTTTCCCCGATGCTGTAAGGACTTATGACAAGTATTTAAATTCACTCTATTATGTCGACCAGCTTTTTGATGAATTTTACAGGTCGCTTGATGAACGCGGGCTTCTGGAAAACACGATCATTGTGTTTCTGGGAGACCATGGCGAGGCGTTTGGATTGCTGCACCAGGGCAATTACGGGCATTCGAACAATATTTTGGAAGAAAACACCAAAGTTCCCGGGATGATTTTCAATCCGCGGATTTTCGACAGGGAATATAAATTTTCCGGGTTCGTAAATACTTCCGATCTGTTCTCGACCGTGCTTGATATTCTTGATATTGATAATCCCTACGGCGCCCAGGGTGAATCGGTCCTCCAGATGAATACGGCAAAGATTAATTTTGTCGGTACCGGGAATTATGATATTCTGGTGGCTTTAAGAGACGGAGGTTACAAGGCCATTTACAATTTCGACAAGGATACGATACAACTCTATGACCTTACCGAAAGCGTAATTGAAAAAACCGATATCTCCGGGCAGAATCCGGCTCTTTCCAGTGAATACAAGCAGCTTTTACAGGATTATTATATTTATCAGACTGAATATTTTGAAAATTTCAATGATATAATCGCCAGGATCAGGCTGAGTGAAAGCAGTCAGACATCTTTTTCCCTTATGGACTTGTCTCCATCATTTTTTGCACAGAACAACTACACTTATAAAAAGAACCTGACTGCCAAAGGCCGTCCCATAGTGATAAACGGAAAAACATATGAAAAGGGGATCGGCGTTTATGCCAATTCGGTTATGACCTTTGATGTAAGCGGGCTTGATGCTGAGAAACTGACAGGCTTTGCAGGCAAGGTCGACCTTTCGTTTGACAACACGGACATCAGGAATGCGCGCGATAAGGCGATAGATCCGGCTAATGTCCGGCACTATCTGGAAATGATAATCAAGGTGGACGGAGTGCAGAGATTCAGTACGGGCAAAATTACCAACAATCAGGCTGTAATTCCCTTTTCGGTCGACATCAAAAATGCGTCCGAAATCGAACTTGTAGTTAAGGACGCCGGCGACGGTGATGTCGACGACAACTGTGTGTGGATTGATCCGCAGATTTTAAGGAAAGGGTAGGTTTCCCGGTCTGTCTGTGCCCTGTCCGGGTGAGAGTATGAATGGAACCACGAAGATGGCACGAATGGGGACAAAGCCCCGGGAAGAGTCTAATGTAAGTGCCGGCGATCGCTGGCACGATGGTAGTGTCAGAATGGGGGGGGTCTGTGCAAATTATGATCACGGCCTGTTTCGCCATGTCTATAATTTACGAACTGACTAAGAAATAAACTTTCACCGGTTCGGTTTTTTTCTTGTCAGTTCTATGTAAATTATATCCACGGCCTGTTTCGCCATGTCTATAATTTACGAACTGACTAAGAAATAAACTTTCACCGGACAGATTCCGAAAAAGACTTGGGGACAAAAAGAAGAGGAAAAAACCATGAAAATCGCTGTAATTTCTGATGTTCACGGCAATTTCGAAGCCCTGGATGCGGTATACAGGGACATAAAAAAACAGGGTGCAGACAGCATTGTCTTCCTGGGCGACCTGGTTATGACCGGCCCGCGTCCGGATGAATGTTTTGATCTGATGGAGCAGATTGATCCCGATATCTGGCTTAAAGGCAATACTGATGAGTGGGTATCGGACTTGCCGGATTTTGTTCCGGCAAATGATCAGGAAAAGCTGAGAAAAGAGAGGGGGATGTGGACGCTTGAGCGCTTTTCCGAAGAAAACCATGAAAAAATCCTCAATCATCCGATTTCGCAAAAAGCTGTATATGGGAATTTCAGAATCCATTACTGCCACGGTACCCTGTCCGTAGTCAACGGTACATTTGTGCCCGACAGCGAACCATCCTTTCTGGATTCCGAACTTGAAAAAACTGATGCATCAATTATAATCTGCGGCCATACGCACCTGAGGTTTTCCATGATTTACAATAACCGCACAATCAAAAACTTCGGTGCCGTCAGCATGCATAACAGCGCCTTAACAACGGCGGCCAGATACGGGATGATTACGGTCGGAAAAAACATCAGTTTCGAAGACCGGGAATGCAGCTACGATTTTGATAAATTCATAAATGACATGAAAACCCTGAAATATCCCGGAAGGTCCTTTGTTTTTGACAAATACGGATTGTAAAACCGAAAAAGAGACTCACGCGACGACGCGACGACGCTACGTGTGGGATGGTTTTTGAAAATACCATGGACTTCCGTGGAAGATGTATATTTCACGGAAGTCCTTTATTTTTTCTTTTATTATCCAGTCCGTAGCGTCGTTGCGTCGTCGCATGAGATATTAAATTGTCTGCTCTTGTTTGAAAGGGGAAATTGGTTTAGGATGTTCTGCAGGAGCGGGTGGTTTGTTTATATGGAATTATTTGAAGAGATAAAAAAATTATTCGT
>CAZKOK010000500.1:0-3369 GCA_964554355.1 uncultured Spirochaetia bacterium
CACCACAAACCCGCAGAAAAATGATATCCTCCAAAGACCGGTATATAATATGACCACGGAACTGATTTTCATCTGGACCATCAGCACAGCAGTACTCCTGCCCTCGGCGGTAATCGACGCGCGAACACACAGGATTCCCAATTTCCTGTCCATCGGCGGCTCCTTTCTGGCGGTTGCGCTGCGTTTTCTGTTTTTTATGGACAATTCGCCGATATTGTTTTTAGCGGCAGGTATTTACGGGCTTGCGCTGTTTCTGCTTGTCGAAAGGGTTTTCAGAAACAGGCTCGGGTTCGGGGACATCAAGCTCAGTTTCTTTATTGCGGTTTGTCTGGGGTTCTGGGGGTGGCATATTACGGTATTTACAGCATCGCTTTCTGGTATTATTATGTATATTCTGAAAAAAAAACCGAAGGGCAGCCGCCTTGCTTTTGCTCCTTACCTGTTTTTCGCAGCAGTTGTTTCGCTGTTTCTGATAACTTTTAATATAGTACCGTTACCGGTTTAATGAGGTTCATATGATTGCTTTGAAAAGAAAAATACTTTCGGCGCTGATTTTTATCATTGCTGTTTCGTCGCTGAACGCCCAGATGATTCCCGAGCTTACCTTCAGAAACCAGCAGCTCAATGTTATTCTGCTTACGCTTGCCGAACAGGCAGGTGTGCAGATTATCACGGACAGCACCGTTTCGGGGAATGCCAGTTTCTATTTCGCTCCGATGAAGCTTGAGACGGCGCTTACCCTGCTTCTTGATACCTATGGTTATTATTTCTGGGAGAAGAACGGTGTCTACTACGTTTCCAAAATCCGGGTCCTTTATAATGAAAATACCGGCTTATGTTCAGTGGACTCGGAAGATGTTGATATTATCCAGGTCCTTAATAAAATTTCATCCGAAACGAAAATAACGATACTGAAGGACTCGCTGCCGCGCGATACCAGCGGTCTTCATATAAAAGACATGTCCCTGGACAAGGTGCTTGAAATCATTACCCGCAAGCTTGACGACTATGAGCTTCTTGCCTTTGACGATTACTATTACATAAAAAAACGGGCCCAGCAGGGTAACCTGGTACAGGGAGCAAGTTCTTCGCAGTATCTGTTCCAGTCCGACAATACGGGCCATATTTCGGTCAATGCCGAAAACAAGCGTTTCAAGGAACTGCTGGACAGCCTTTTCACCCTTGCGGGGAATGAATATTCGATTCTCGGAAGAAATGATTCCGTTATCGCCAGATTCAGTTTTCAGGCAAAAACCTTCGAAGAGATGCTGGGGCTTCTCCTCGAACAGGGCGATGCGGACTATACCGTATATGATGACATTTATTATATCTTCGATCTGGACAGAAGGGAAACGGTCAAGAAATTCAATGAAACTCTGCCGATTACCCTCAACTGGATAAGGGTCGAGGACCTGCCGAACCTTTTTCCTTCGGGGCTTGCCAATTCCAACAACTACAGGCTTGATAAAAATACAAACACCATTTACCTCTACGGTACCCTGGCCCAGATAGCTCCGATTGAAAATTTCATCACGATGGTTGATGTCGAGGGTCCTCCCAGGGATTTCCTGAAAATCGAACTGAACAAGGTAAAGCCTAACGAGCTGAACAATCTGCTTCCTGTGGAACTGAAAAACATCACGATGATTTCCATTCCCAATACCAGCGAAGTCATTTTCGATGTTCCTCCCCAGAAAAAAAACATGTTCCTCAGCTTCATTTCGACAATCGACCAGATCTATCCCAACGAACCGATTTCGCTGAAATATCTGAATTCCGAAACGCTTATGGAAAAACTTCCTCCTTCGGTTTCGGCCCAGAACATCGTGCTTACCGCCGATCCGGCGATGATTTTCTTTAAGGGTTCTCCCGAAGCCAGGCAGGTTTTTCTTGAGGAGCTATCCTTTATAGACAAGCCGGTCCCGCAGATCCGCTATGACATCCTGGTTATCGAATATAACCAGAGTGAAATTCTCAGTGTAAACAGCAAGATCGATTCTTCCGGCTATGAAACGGCAAAACAGGGCAGCACCGATGCGCTGAAAATCATGGGCAGTTTCGTCGACCAGCTCCTGAATCTGAATTTCGATGTCGTAAGCAATTTCGGATTGAGTTTCGCCATGAACCTTTCTGCCGGACTTTCAACAAATGATGCAAGGATAGTCACCAACACCAGGCTTGTCGGGATTTCCGGTGAAAACATAAAATTCCAGAACACAAGGACAAGCCGCTTTGTAATTCCCGAAACCGACCTTGATACGGGTGAGTCCAAACCGGGCGCCACCAAAGATATTACCTACGGCCTTATTATCGATCTTTTAAGCTGGGTTTCGGGCGACAGGGAAATAACCATGGAAATCAGGGCCACCCTCTCCAATGATGCGGCAGGCGGCGGCGAAAACGAGCTTTTTACAACCACTGAAAAAGTCATCACTTCGAATGTAAGAACGAAATCCGGAGAGCCGATTATCATAAACGGCCTGACCGAACAGAATGTTGTCTTCGAAGAGAAAAAAGTGCCCGTTCTCGGCGACATCCCCCTGCTCGGTCTTCTGTTCAAATACAAGGAAGAAAAAAAGATCGATTCCGAAGTCGTGATCTACATTCTTCCGATAGTCGAAGGTGTCGAAGAGCCTTGCGACGCTGAACTTTTCAGTGAATACTATCATGCTTATTTTGCCGACGGAGCCGAAGCACAGTGAGTGAAACGCTTGAAAAGGTAAGCATAAAGGACAGCATCTCGATAGACAAAGAGGACCAGTATCCTCTTGAATTTATGGAAATCAACAAGGCCATCAAGCTTAAGGAAGATGCCAGGTCCGTTACTGTCGGCATCTGCGATGCCGAAGATATTTTTCTGAAGGAACATTTATCGAATTTCCATCAGAAAAATGTGATATTCAAGCATATCGAATCCGAAGATCTGAGTCTTTATCTGGGCCGCAAGCTTTCACAGGAAGACGAAGATGAACTGAAGGATTCGGGTCCTGTTATCGAAGACAGGAACCTTCTGGACAAGCTTGCCAATGATGCTCCGATCGTAAATCTGGTCAACACGATTCTTTTGGAGGGCATCCGCAAAAAAGCGTCCGACATCCACATAGAGTCCTTAAGCGGCGGTGCGAGAGTCCGCTACAGGATCGACGGTCTTCTGTATGTCGTCGAGGATATCGAAAAGCACATGTTCAGGGCCGTTTCAACAAGAATCAAGTACATGGCCAATCTGAACATAATGGAAAGCAGAAAGCCCCAGGACGGACGCATGACGGTGACCTTAAGCGGCAGGGAGATGGATGTGCGTATCTCCATCGTGCCGACAGTTTCCGGCGAATCCATCGTACTAAGGATACTCGACAAGAACCGCACGGT
>CAZKOK010000501.1:0-3351 GCA_964554355.1 uncultured Spirochaetia bacterium
GGATGCATCCGATACGATCACAGACCTGCTTCAGTTCAAGGGAAGAATAGCTTGAACCGTTGTCCACATAGAGTTGTGCGGGAAGCCCTCGTTTGTAGATAGCTGAGCGGAAAGCTGAAATCAGGTCATGGGCCGTGTCAGTGGGAAAGAACTCTGCATGGCAGACGACTCTGGAAGCATCATCAAGAAAGGCAATGAGTTTCGCCTGCACTTTAATATCGTCTTGATCAACATAGGGACCGAACATGGTATCGGCCTGCCATAACTCATTGGCATACTGCATTGAAAAAGCCAGCCTGCGTTTGACCTGTTTTCCGGGATCATCAGAAAGAAGATCATATTCCCTGATAAATTCCTGTTCAGCGACTGATTTAATACGCTGTTCCCGGGATTTCCCGGGTGCATAATCTATTGCAGTTAAAACCCTGAGTTTCAGGTAGCTGGACGGATGTTTCATAAAATCCTCCTAAAAAATAATATGGATGAACTGTAAAACTGCAGGCGAAAAAAGGTCTATCACCGGAAATGCGTTGCTGTTTATTTGTATTAATTTACTGTTGAGGGTATTTCTGTTTTTCGGATCAGAAATTGGTAATAATCAGAGACATGATTATTTAAATAAAATATCTATGCAGCCGGAATGATCAGGAAATTGGTCTGAAATTCAAACTGAAAGCAGGCAATGGGACAAAGTTTTTTTCATAAAGGATGCCAGGATGATAAATAGTTTGCTTTACAGGATTCAGTTCTTCCTGCATGTCAGGAGGCTTCAGCAGTTGATATAATAACGACCTGATATGTGATTGATTGCAGATAAACAAACGGAAAAAATAGAATACTGAAAGGACATTTCCACAGCAGCTGCATTTCCGAAAAGCTTCTGCTTTCGTGTTTCCCATGCAAAAGGAGTGAAGAAGGTCCCATAATTGTTCAGCTGTAATGTGCCGGTTTGGTAATATTACTGCTTTGTAGACTGAAAAAGTATGGCCGCAGCCTGCTTTGTTACCCCTGTTGCTGCAGAAAATCCGGTGCCCTCTGATATCCTTTGGAATAATTTGAATCAAGGAATCCGTGTAAATTGAGAAAGCCGATTGCATTGCAATGCGGACAGTGAAGTAATTTCAGATAAGCATGTATTTTACTTTCAAAATCATTTTCTGAAAGATAAAACCTGTTAATATTACTGATAATTCTACCAAATCCATCGAAACCGGATTACCAAATTAAGGCTGTATAAAAATTATCGGTTTATGATAGTAGTTATGTAAAATCAGCTGATTTTTAGGATGATAGTTTTCAGGAATGTAATAATACTTCCGTCCCCATTTATAATGACTTGACCTCATAAGGAACTTTCCGTATTCTCAAGATCATGAATAAGAAAATACTGCTTGCGATTATTTTTATATCAGTTACATTTACTTCTTTTGCACAGATAAAGCTTTCGGATAAGGCAGAAGCAAGTTTAATTACTGTTGGACCGGGAAAAGTAATTTATTCACTTTGGGGACATTCCATTTTTCGTATTAATGATCCGGGTATCGATCTTGATTTGGTTTACAATTTTGGCGTTGTTCCTTTTGGCGATCCTGATTTTATGAAAAATTTTATTTTTGGCAATTTATGGTATGAAGTTGAAGAATCGAAATTCGAACCATATATAAAATGGTATACATCTCTTGGCAGAACTTTGAGAGAAATCAAACTCGATTTAACACGTGATGAGGTTCAGCAGCTGTTTGATTATATGAGATGGCATTCCCTGGATGAAAATAAAAGATATCTGTATCTTTTTTTTCATGATAACTGTGCAACAAGAATCAGGGACATGTTCAATTATGTAAAAGATGTTCATCTTGAAATTCCTCCTATTGACAGAAAAAGGACACTCAGGCAATTAATTGCTCCTTATCTGGATAATTATTCATGGGCAAAATTCGGATTGTTTTTTCTGCTGAATTCAATTGTAGACAAGCCTGTTACATCTGCTGATACAATGAATTTCCCGGATTATCTTGAAAAATATTTCATGGTGGGCAGGATAGTTGATAAAGACGGTTCAAGAGATCTTGTAAACAACAAAACCTCCGTCCCTCTCAATAATTTAAAATTTGAAAAGCCGGCTGAAGATTTCTGGTATTCTCCTTTGATGGTTTTTTCCCTGGTTTTCATATTGGCGGTTTTTTTATCAATAATGAAGAAAAAAGCTTTTCTTTTTGATTATCTGCTTTTCATAATTACCGGTCTGGCCGGTTGTCTTCTTGTATTCATCTGGTTTTTTACCAATCACATCTATGGTCAGGCAAACTGGAATCTTGTATGGGCGTTTCCTTTACATTTATTTGCAGCTTTTCTGATTTTTCGTGAATCAAAAATAACAATATGGTATTTCAGAGTCAATTGCATAATACTTCTGCTGCTTTTCCCTGCAACATTTTTTATACCACAGAAAATACCATTTGATGCTGTTCCCCTGATATTCACGCTGTTTATAAGATCTTTTGTGCTTGGCAGAGTGAATTCGCTGATACCGGATAAAATACTGAAGGTTTTTGCAAAATTTGGTTTTTTAAAACAGGAAAAGGTATGAATTGCAGGCTGTATACAACTCCGTTCCCGTCCGTCCCCGACTTTTATGTTGAGAATGATATTACCCTTTACCTAAAATCACAAAAGATTTAAAGTTAACAACCATATAAAGGAGTTGCTATGGTAGTGGGAAAAGACAGAGTTGTGTATCTGCATTATACTTTGAAAAATGATAAAGGTGAGGTTATCGATTCTTCAATTGATGCTGAACCTTTGGCTTATATTCATGGTAATGGTCATCTTATTCCGGGCCTTGAAGAGTCTCTTGACGGAAAAGAAACAAATGCTTCAATGCAGGTTACTGTGCCGCCGGAAAAGGCTTATGGGGAATATGTTGAAAATATGATAAGCGTTCATCCGAAAGACCAGTTCAGTGATCCTGATCAGATTCAGGTCGGAATGCAGGTTCATGCTGAAACCGAGAATGGTGTTGTGACGCTGACCGTAACTGAATTAGGTGATAAAGAAGTTACTCTTGATGCGAATCATCCTCTTGCAGGTGAGACCCTTCATTTTGATGTAACGATTGTAGATGTTCGTGAAGCTACAAAAGAAGAGCTGGATCACGGGCATGTTCATTGAACCGGATTTATCTTTTATTTATTATTTTTGAGTTGTTCCCTGATATCTATCAGAATCAACCTTAAATTTGTATCTTCAAGATAATAATCTTCAATTGCTGACAGATATGAATATGCTTTTTCTGTCTGCCCGGTATAATAGTAGTTCAGGCCCTGAAGATAATATGCCTCTATTGCTTCT
>CAZKOK010000502.1:0-3349 GCA_964554355.1 uncultured Spirochaetia bacterium
TTTGCAAAATCCCTGCCTTACGGAAGTCTCTCAAGTTCAATCATGAATGACCTTGCCAGCGGCGAGAATGTGGATTATTCGCTGACATGGGAATCAATTGCAGGCAAACCATGTCTGACCAAAATCGATTTCATTGATTCCGGCGAAAAAACAATCGACTCCCAGATGGAAATTGTTATAAGCTACAATAAAAGCGGTGACCGGATCGAAGAGGAATGGGCAGTTATTGACAATAGCGGAAAGGAACCCAAACGTATCGTGGTATTCAGACAGGTGATCGGGTACTAAATCAGGTATTAAGGATATTTTTTACCACGGAGGTCACGAAGGTTTTTTGTTATCTGTTTTTATAAAGATATTTAATCATTAAACCAATTATCTTAGTGTTCTTCATGTCCTTCGCGGTTTATTTATTCTTCATTCCCGTCTGCACATTCCACAGGCTTGCATAAAGGCCCTTGTGCCGTATCAGCTTGTCATGCGAGCCTTCTTCGATAATTCCCCTGTTTCCAATTACATATATATGATCCGCATTGCGTACTGTGGAAAGGTGGTGTGCAATTATGATTGTTGTTCTTCCTTTTATGAGCTTTTCGAGCGAACGCTGGATGGCAGCCTCGGTTTCACTATCAACACTCGAAGTTGCTTCATCCAGTACAAGAATCGGCGGGTCCTTGAGAACGGCTCTTACAATGGATATCCTCTGCCTTTGTCCGCCCGACAGTTTCTGGCCCCGTTCACCAACCAGCGTATCATATCCATCGGGAAGCCCGGATATAAAATCATGGATTCCCGCTGTCTTTGTAGGAAAAATGAACATCGTCAACCCTGATTTCGCCTTTAACATCGGCGCTAAACCCACTACTATTATCATCCGTATCAGCGGTACAAATCCGGCACTGCAGGCAATTGCCTTCCGGTTTGCTTTTCTGTAATCTCCGGATACTTTTTCAACCCTGCCGCTTTCGTATTTTTCGGTAACATAACTTTTTATGGTGGTTATTCCCGTAAGATTATTCGACAGAATACCGTTCAGGATCCCGACTTTTTCCCTGACAGCCAGATATTTGGGCTTAAGGAAATTCTGACACCTGATTGAAAAAAGAATCAGAGGTGCTATAGACACCATTGCCATCCAGGCAAGCTGCGGCGAAAAGAGAAAGAATGAAGCCGAAATCACAATTACCGTAACAGAAATCTTGATTATCTCGCTGATACCGTCATTCAGAAACCTTTCCAGCTGATTTATATCGTTATTGAGGACCGACATTATTCCCCCGGTCTGGCTGTCTTCGAAAAAAGCAAGCTCCAGCGTCCGGATGTGTTCATAGGTCTTTATTCTAAGGTCATGCTGGACTGTCTGGGCCAGGTTCTGCCAGTATATCTTGTACAGATATTCAAAAAGACTCTCCATTATCCAGATGAAAAAAGTTACACAGCCGAGAACAATAAACTGGTCTGTTACATTGGTAATTCCGATAGAAGCAACAAACGAATCGCCTTTTCTGACGGCTACATCGACCGAAGCGCTTATCAGAAACGGCGGAGCAAGATCAAACACCTTGTTAAGAACAGAAAAGAGAGAAGATAAAATCAATTTTTTCGTGTGCTTTTTCTGGTATGAGGCCGGCAGCCCATTATTCTTTTCTTTTGTCTGTTTCATATCTTCTCCTCTAATCTCCGATTCCACGCTTTATGAAACTTTTTGTTATATGAATTTTTTATCCGGAAATCTTATGAAATAAATATTCTCAATATTTCAAGGATTCAGGAGTAATCTGCTTTCCCGAATCCCGATAAAAGAAAAAAAGCCTTCCCGGGGGAAGGCTTTTACACGTTTTAATCCGGCAGGATCAGTTAACTTCCAGAATTGATGCAATGTACTGGCAGTATGAAAGTTCCCAGTACGGAGTCGGTTCTTTCTTTTCCGGAAATTCGTATGAAAGTTTTTCATTAGCAGCTGGTCTTGCAATAACTTTTCTCCATTCTTCAAGAGAACCTACAAAAAGGTTTGAGAAAGTAAGATCATAAGTTTTTGCATTATAGATCTGTGTTGCGAAACTGAGGTCGATATAAGCAGGACCTGCAAGAAGCATGTAATCCACATTCAGGCTTACAATAAGTTTTTTAAGATCTTCGACCAGTGTAAGAAAATGATTGATTCTCTGGCTTTCAACAACGATGCTGTCATTTGTGTAGAGTTTGTCAACCAGATATTCAATTGTTGCAGCCTTGTCGCCAAGCTGCTCTTCGCCTTCGTTTGTAACAGCAAGAAGTCTCATTATTTCAGCTGAATTTGCAACCAGGTTGTTTACGAAAGTGTAATCAGCTTTGGGGTCGGTCTGTGATTTCTGCATCGGAGTTAACAGAGCATATAAGTCAATTGCTCTGACTACCAGACCTTTGTCTTCGAGTGCTGCTGACATGAATACGGAGAAAGCTCCTGATCCGCCTGAAAGAACACCAATAGTTGAGCCTTTTGGAATACTCTTAAGCTGGTTTGATCTGAGTACATGGAATTCTCCGTTGCCGTTGGCAGAATTGACTGCAACTGAATAGTTGCGTGCAGAAGCAGTTTTTGCTGCAGGCATAAAGCTTGGAGTTGATCCGCAAGCGGAAACAAGCAGAGCTATCATAAGTACAGCTGCAGCAGGTAACAATGTTTTTTTCATCTTGAACCTCTTTTACATAAATTTCATTGAGTTTAGTCAAATGGCATGCAAAGGTCAATAACCCGGGATGCGAATGACTTGTTTTTTATGATTATAACACAATAAAATTTATTTTCAGGAAATTTTCAAAAGAGGCTAAAAAAAGTGAGATTTACAATTTAATTTATTTATCCGCTGTTTCCGGAAAATCCCGCAGTATTTTCTGCAGTTATACTGCTATATATCAGTTAAGATACGATATGGCAATATTTACTGTGTTTCCCTGGTCCGCTTCAACAAGCTTTGTTGTGGAAAAAGTAAAAGTAACAAAACCTGTTCCTGCTTCATACATAAGTCCCGACCCCTGAATGGCATAATTTCCAGGTGACAGATTATATTCAGTTATATAATCCAAATAATTCAATAAGGAAGGCGATTCATCTTCAAGCAGATTGTTTCCGATATGAGAATTATTTTCAAGTTCATATACATATAATTCGGTAATTGCATATTCCCCAGCAATATTATTATAAATAATAAGCCATCCTGTTCCGGGTAAAAAACAGCCGGAAAAAAATAACAGCAAAACGCTTATTACGGCTGTAGAAAGAATTCTCCTGATTTTCATATTTTCTCCTTTAATGGATTCTCGTATTGTCAAAAGTTCTGAAAAAACAGAACTTTTAATCAATTATTTT
>CAZKOK010000503.1:0-3345 GCA_964554355.1 uncultured Spirochaetia bacterium
TTACCAATCAGATGTCGACATCTGATTGGTAAAATGCTCGGACTTTTCGGATTCGGTAAAAAACGCATCCTGCCTGATTCCGCATTCTGTACAAGTCCGTTCCATTGCGGATATATGGATACCAAAGAGGCGGCTGGAATTCTGAAATATCAGAAACACAGCCTGACTGATTTTTACAGGGAAGTCCGCAAAAAATTCAGGATAAGTAGATTTCTGGTAAGACTGTTCAGGCCGGTTGCAAGGAAGATCCTGCTGGCGAAATCTCCATATATTAATAAAAAGCCGGGACGTTCACGTATCCAGGCTGTTAAAAGACATACATTTGCCTGATTGCTGCTGATAGTTATCGTTTGTCTATATCTTTTATAAATTCTTCCATTTTATGAACGGCTTTTTCAACACCTGAGTCAGTTACATATCTGCTGATTTTCTTAAGCGTGTCAAAAAAGGAATCTGCAAGCTCATCGCCTGTACTGATTTCTTCAGCAAGCTCTCTCGGCGGTTCAGTTATCCTGTTTATTATATTTTCAAATTCAGGATTACTTGATGCATAAGCTGAAATTTCTGAATGAATCCCGTTTATTGCTTCGTTAAAATCATTAATCGCCTTTTCCACTTTTTCGGCAGTATCGGCTTTGTCGATTTTTTTTATAAATGTTTCCTGTACCGAGTTCTGCTGCTTAAGAAGGCTTTCCAGTTCTGAATATTCATTTCCTTTACAGGATACAAGCAATGCTGCAGCAAGAAATGCAAATTTTAAGAATCTTGACATGTTATTCCTCTTAATAACAAAGAATTATCTAATATTGAGTATAATGTACATTAAAAAAAAAGATCAGTAAACAATAATTATTCAAATACCGGAATACTGAAAATATTGGTTATTGCTTCCTGGACATCGGGATCACCCGAATAAATCTGAAGTTTTTCAAATGCCTTTTCAAGCCCTGCACTCATTTTATCAAGACGCTCTTTTGCCGCAAGATATTCCGGAGGCGGGTTTCTGATTTCTATACCTTCCTGATTTTTTTCATTTATGCGGTTCAGCTCATAATACAACCTTACAGCATCTTTCTCCAGATTTTCAAGAGCTTTGATGACCTGGTCTTTGGTTGAGGCCTGGTTAATCCTGACGGCAAATTTCTCGCCCGCTTCGGCCCGCATATTCATAAATCGGACTATTTCCTTATATTGATTGTTTTCACATGAGAAGAAAGCAGGAACAAGAATGAATAACATAATTACTGCAGGAAGTGTGAAAGTTTTCCTTTTAACTACAGGATTTCCCGGGGCGAATACCATGTTTTTCTCTCAAATCAATATTATGAAAAAAAATACGGAAAGGCAAAAGAATAAAAAACTTCAATTAAGAATTTTCTTTTCAAGAAACTCTGCATAATCATGCAGTTCCCTGAGTATCAGCTTATCACCTGCGGACAGGTTCTTGTTTTCACTTTTTTCCCTGATTTTTCTTTTGTAGAACTGAAAGTTGTTGATAAGATTTTCAGGCGGGAAAAGGATCCTGCCGGCGCAGAAGTTTTTCCATTTGACCTGTTCCTCTTTTGACATTATCTGAGGATAATTCCTGCCTGTAAACCGCCAGAGCATCTCCGGTACGCGCGGATCATCAAATGACAAATCAAGTTCGCGGATTTTTTCCGGTTCGGCATTTTGCAGATTATCAAATTTATCCCTGTCTGAATCTGAAAAGAAACCGCCTGAGTAGATCTGAAGATCGGGATCAGTATAGGGTGTAAATGTATTTTTTCTGAATACATCCATCAGTTTGCTTGCGATATTATCAGAAGCCTGAATTCTTGCGGCATGTGCAAGGCATTTTGAAATATCTATCCCGAGATTTTCAGCCTGTTTGTCATCCAGCGCAGATAGCGGGGCAAGGACCGGGCAGCGGTTCAAATGGATGCCTTTAAGTGCAATCCGCTCTTCACCTTCAGGAAGAGCTGCCTGGGCCGTAAAGACCTTTTTACGGATCTGATCCGGAGCGGATTCCAGCATTTCCGAAGGGTCATATCTCAGATCGTAGGCAATTATATGATTTGAATTATTCGGATCTGCAGCTATCGGTATTACCATACTTGTGCAGCCTTTTTCCGAGGTAAACATCCCTGATGTATGATAGACAGGTGATTTTTCAAAAATATTCAGGTATTTCCAGACTTCTTCCTTTTTCCTGAGTCTTAACACAAAAGCAAAAAGTTTTTTCTGATGTTTCCGCAAAAGGCGGGCCATATCGATTGTTGCATATACATCGGCGAGAGCATCATGAGCATTTTCATGATTTATATTATTTGCTTCTGTAAGTATTTCCAGTCTGAATACGGGTTTGCCGCTTTCATCATTTACCCAGTTAATACCTTCCGGTCTGAAATCATGGGCAGCCCGGAGCAGGTCAATGATATCCCACCGGGAATTCCCGTTGGCATATTCCCTTTTATAGGGATCAAAAAAGTTTCTGTAAAATCCGTTGCGGATAAACTCGTCGTCGAACCGGATGTTGTTAAATCCGGTTACGCATGTGGAAGGTTTGGAAAATTCAATTTCACGTATGCCGTCTTTTCTTGTTTTCTGGGGTGTTATTCCTGTAATGAGGCAGGAAAGCGGATCGGGAACATAGTCCGGAGTAATCCTGCAGTACCATGTCTGCGGATCATCTTTAATATTCAGTTCTTCATCAGTGCGTACTCCGGCAAACTGGGCAATCCTGTCCAGCATCGGATTCCTGCCGAAAGTCTCAATATCATACCAGTAAAAGGTCATTATCAGTGGGCGATTGGGGTATAGACTACTACGCCTTCATCCTTTCCTTTTATTTTTGCGCTGCCTAGTTTCTGGGCATCAATTCCCTGCGGCAGAAGTGCTCTTGCAGGTTCTGAAATTATAATTGATTGTTTTGTCTGTTTTGTCAATTCCAGAATACTCATTGCTGTGCTGATCGTGTCACCCAGAATTGTAAAATTCATATGATGTGAAACGCCGATATATCCCGCCGTTACCTTGCCCGTATGGATTGCTATTCCAAGATGTATGGGAATTCCAAGCTTCAGTTCACCTGCTGCCTTGTTCATGGCAAAAGCAGCTCTTACTGCATTTTCTGCGGCCCTTGAATCGTCGAAAGGAAGGCCGAAAACAGCCCGGAAACTGCCTTCACCAATCCGGTCAAGCATTCCGTCATGTTTGTAGATTATTTCTGCCATTTCTTCCAGGACATGATTAAAAAAGCGGATTACGTTTTCCGGTTTGTTTTTTTCGGTAATTGCCGTGAACAGTCTTATTTCGGCGCAGAGTACGGTAACTTCTGTTTTATTATCCGGTACAGTAATGGAT
>CAZKOK010000504.1:0-3337 GCA_964554355.1 uncultured Spirochaetia bacterium
TGAAACGATTCCTCGATCTCTTCCCGGATCTGTCTTGTAATAACCGGGATCGAATCAAAGGCGTTGATGATCACGCCGAGGATAGCCAGATCCGGATTAAGTCCTTTCCTCACCTTGGAAATGGTCGCCATCAGATCGTTCGTTCCCTGCAGGGAATAGAGTCCGCAGGTCGTGGGAATAATTAAGTGGCTGCAGGCGGTTAAAGCGTTGATTGTAAGTACTCCCAGGGACGGCGGCGTGTCCAGCAAAAGAAGATCGAACTCTTGGAACTCTTCTACCGAAAACAGATCGCTGAATCTGGTGTAGGCATCGATCTCACCGAGAAGATGCTTTTCCAGTAATGAAAGTTTCACATCTCCTTTAAGGATCGAAAGATTCTCGTTGATTGCTTCGATGTTCAGGCCCTCACAGTTAAGTGCTGAATAAAGTCCCGGTCCTTCTTCGGTCAGGCTCTTGGTCAGGTTGCCCTGGGGATCCGCATCCACAAGCAGCACCTTGTAACCGATCGACGACAGATAGATTCCTGTTTCCCTGGTCAGCGTTGTCTTGCCGACCCCGCCCTTCTGGTTGGTGAAGACAATCCTTTTCATTCTTCACCTTCCCTTGCGGATGCTTTTAATTCACGCTGCTTCTGGTTAAAGCTCTTCTTGGCCTGATGAACGAATGAATTGATCTGATTGTAGCCCTGGCGGAAAAGAAAAAGATTGCAGGCTGCTTCACGTGTGAAATACTCTTCCTGCAGCTGCGGGATGTTCTTGCCTGAGAAAGTAAGCCTGCAGGCCAGCTGGCCGCCTAACGGGATACATTCTACTGATTTGAGTTCACAGCCGTTGATTAAGAACCAGGTCGCCTGGTACATGTCGGTGACGGTTGTCTGTTGCATGGGGTCTCCTTGGTTGAGAAGAAACCGTCTTCCGGAATTCGGCAATGTATGATAAGATTTGTTTACAGTTCATGGAGAGGGTTTCCTCTTTGTGTTGTTGGCCTTTGGAGCTGCCGCAAACAGCTGCAAGGGCTTTTTTGTTCCTTCTACGAAGGATTTAAAAAGTATGTCAAGTCATTACTCGTCAGAAAAATAACTTTTTACAGATTCCATTATTCGGAATAATTCCGAGTATGTCAAGTATTTTCTTAAGCGGGAGAAATATGCATGTATAATATTTTTAGTATGAGTAAGAACAAAAGCGACATTACAACCGGAAAAAGAATAGCAAATCTCAGAAGAAAAGAAGGTCTGACCCAAAAAGATTTATCTGAAAAAATAGATATCCCGTGGACAATGCTTTCAGACTATGAAAGAGGGAAAACAAGGATAAATGAAAACGTCCTCAAGAAACTTGCTGCTGTTTTTCATATCTCTGTTGATGAACTTCTTGGGGTCCGCATGCCTGGAAAAACCGAGAAAGAACATAGCTTAAAAATAATGCGGAGAATGAGGGAAATAGAGCAACTGCCGTTGAATAAACAGAAATTCATTTTGCAGACTATTGATTCGTTAATAAGGGACGCAAAAGCCAGCCATTAGGGTCAAAATCAAATATTTCTTCAACTAAAAGTTTTCTCAAAATGCTGTAACAGCTTTATATGATCCTCTGTTTTTGTCGGAGAACTTGTAAAGAAAATATGATCACCGGGATCTGTTTTTTCTCTATATTCAATAGTAATGTATTTTTCCATCAGCGTTATCTTGTTCTTCTTTAATTTCTCCGGAATATTAAAATAATCTATTCTAAACCGCAAAGTAAAAGGAATTATTGAAGGTGAAGAATCAAATGAAGGAATATACTTGCTTATACCTGTAATAAATTCATCAATCTTTTGAGTACCAATTAACTTTTCAAGACCTATATCAAGTTTGCAAACACATCTTGTTTCATATGTTTTGATCAATGGATTAATTTCCGGTTTTGTTTGCCTGACATCCAATTTTACTAATTCTTTTCGGATCTCTTCAAAGAAAAAATCAGCAGCTTCACTGGTTCCATTAGTTTTTATTATTATCCGCCTGCTTTCAATTCTGATTTCGTTTACCAGACAAGTCTGATCATTATATATAAATTCACCTTCTGCAAGCACCAAAGAAGGAACAACATACGGCATTAGTTCCGGTTGATTCAAGTATTTAAGCTTATACTTTGAGTTTAGCTGCTTAATACTCTCATTCCTTCGGATGCTTGCCAAATTTATTTCATCTTCCTGAAAAATCGCAATTAAGGATGTTTCCAGATATCGGATATCTTTTTCTTTCATACTTCTACCTGTTTATTCTGCAGTTCAGCCGACAATGAATCACCTGGCTCTACGTAAGCACCATAAGAGTCTTGATAATTTTGTGAAACAGAAGTTCGCGAGGACATAAGAAAATAGGCTTCCAATACTTGCTCAGTTATACCCTGCATTCTGTCTAATTCTGATCTCAGTTGTTCATTGCTGGATTTAAGCTCACGGATTGTATCTACTAAAGTACTTGTCTGCATATTCTTTTCTATCAGGGTTGTAATACATTGATTAAGAGACACATCCTGCATTGCTGCAGACACAACAAGCTCTCTATGGGTATCAGGAGACACTCGCAGGGAAATATTCCCCTTAAAATTTCTTTCACATATTGCTTCCGGTATTTCTTTTCCCTTGGCCTTAAAATCCTTTAGTACCTCTGCTAAAAGAAACCTCAGCTCTTTTTGAGCCTCTTCTGCGGTGTCTCCATGTGTTTTCGCAGAAGGAAACTCCATGCAATAAGCCACATAACATTCATCATCAGGAGCCCAGGAAACTACATAAGTAAATTTATCAATTTCATTCATCGTTACTGCTCCTCCAATTTTTTGATGGCTTTCAGCACATCTCTAACCTGATAGCCTTTTGCCATTTTTTTATTCTTTTTATCTCTCTGTATATTCACAATCGGATCTCCAAGCCAGGGAGTCTCAAAATAATGGTGACTTCCTTTAATCCGCGGTTCCCCAAAGTATTTTTTGCATATTCTCAGCAAATCATTAAATTTGACGTTATTCTCATTCTGAAGGATTTCAATATCACTTTTTGCCATCTGTTTTCCATTGGGTTATTATAATATCGTATATGCTATTATAAAAATCAAGTGTCAAAATAACATATTAAAGAAATATTAATAAACAATATGCCTGCTCATCACTAGACAGAACACCCGTTATTTGCCTGCCGCGTCCATGCGGCCGGTTCGCGCCAGAGGCGCCAAATAACGGGTATTCTGCCTACCGGTTCCGGGACATTCAATTCAGAAAATGTTCCGGTTTTTTGCTTTTTCGCGGCATTTTGCCAACCGGATATTGAACTAAACCACCTGCGGTGGTGCCTT
>CAZKOK010000505.1:0-3334 GCA_964554355.1 uncultured Spirochaetia bacterium
AGTCAGGCCAAAAGTCTCAAGAAAGGAAGCACTTACAAAAACCCCCCTTTTCAAGGCGGCAATCCTGTACATCTCCGGCACATCGGTAGCCGGATCATGATTTTTCGGTATGGCAATCTTGCCGTACAGGTCATATTTATCCATCGAGAGAAGTATATCGGTAAGCACCTGCCTTTCTCCCTCCGGCATATCGCTGATATCATCACGAATACCCGCGAAAATCGCCAGATTAGCCATTGCCTGAAGTTCCTTGTCCTGACCGTAGATATCAATAAGCAAATCTATGTTCTTTCGCGCATCAGGCCTGCATAAAGAGAGAATCACAGGTTTTTCAGAGTTAAAATGAAAACGCTTGAGTTCATTATTCATTCTGAAATGTGCCTGTTTTTGAATTTCCGGAATATTATCCCCGGGCATCTCATATTCATAATACGGAAAAAACTGATCAAGGTTCAGCCCCGGAGGAATTATCACATAATCCGGCGTGTCCGCATTGTTATACATCCCGTAAAGGTTTTTCTTTTCATACTCGGTGCTGGCCACAACAAGGTCTGCAGATGAGAGTATTTCCTCTTCATTCTGAATTCGGGTATTGATGGCAAATTTTTTGTCTGCCTCTTCCCTGGACATACCATTTGATTCAAAAAAAGACAGCTTGTTTTTTCCAAGGCTGTGACCGGCAAAAACAAACGGCACAGCGAATATTGACGATATCTGGGAAGCGACATATCCTGCATCGGCATAATGGCCGTAGACAATATCCGGAATTCTTTTTTGTTCACTGATATAGGCAATCAGCCTGTCTGTAAATTCATCAAGATGCGGCCACAATTTTTCCTTGTTCAGATATTTTCCGGTTCCGCAGCTGAACCGGATTATTTTGCATGAATCATTTATTGCTTCTTCGGGCCGGCTGTAGTCAGGGCTGATCCTTTTATCACGGATCATTCTCGTTGCCAGATCAATCTGGCTCACCTCCGGATGCCTGGACAGGTTTTTTACCAGATCAACGACATAACGGGTCTGTCCCCCTGTATCCGCATCTCTTCCGAATTCTATATCATTGCTTCTGACAAGACCATGAATGTTTATGAAAAGAATATACATAATCTGATAATCTTCATTGTAGGAAATATTAAAAACTCTGTAAACCCTGCCCTGTGGAATATAAACATGATATCATGTAGACTTTGGAAAAGGCGGATTTTATGTATTCAGGCAAAGGTTTTCAGTATTCGGAACTCGGCGATGTCGATGTTTTTTATCACAAGGGTAAATTTCACCTGTTTCATCTTGTTCTGCCCAATCACGACTATATTGCTCACGCCGAAAGTACAGACGGAATTTTATGGAAAAGAGTCAAAAACGCCATTTATATCGGGGAGCCTGGGGAGTGGGATGATGACATGATCTGGACAATGCATATAAGCCCGGACCCTGACAATGGTTCACTTTGGCGGATGTTTTATACGGGAATTTCAAGAAAAGAAGGGGGCAGAATTCAGAGAATAGGGCTGGCGAAATCGCCGGATTTATACAACTGGGAAAAAACAGAAAGCACCGAATACCCTCTCTCGATAAAAGGTCCTGTTTATGAAGAAACGTTTACGGACGGTCGTGACTGGATAAGCTGCCGTGATCCGTTCTTTTATAATGAGAACAACGAACGTCTGCTGCTGGTAAGCGCAAGAGTGGCTCAGGGGCCGATAATCAGGCGGGGCTGCATAGGACTTGCCAGAGAAATTTCTACTGACCATTTCGAATGGCAGCAGCAGCTTTTTTTCCCCAGAATGTATGATGATATTGAAGTCCCGGGACTATATAAAATAAACGGCAGATTCTATCTTTTCGGCAATATCAAGGAAGACCTGAAGGTGCATTTCTGGCACTCGGATTCACTTTTCGGGGAATATGAGGCAAACGCTGACAATGTTCTGCTTCCAAAAGGGAATTATGCAGCCAGAATTACCAGAAAAAATGACAAATATCTTTTATGGAATTTTTATACCACGGAAAACGAAGAAAACCAGACAAGGATTCTTCCCCCGCCTGTTGAATTGTCTGCTGATGAACACGGCCGCATAAAACTTGCCAGTTATTCCGGATTTGACAGCAAAATAAAGGAACGGCTGGACGCAGAAAACCTGCTCCCGTTTTCTACAGTATTCAAAAATCCGACAGCGCAGGCAGCAGAAGACGGCACAAAGATTGTATTATCTTCAAGGACCGGATATGAAGTTTTTTATCTTGACCGGACAGTTTATTCCGCACGGATTTCAGCCGGCATATCGATGAAAGGCAGAGGAAAAACCGGCATCATTCTCAGAGGTGATGATGAAGCCAATGCCTGTTATATAAGCCTTGATCTTATTAATGGCATTGCGCAGTCCAGAGTATGGAGGCAGCGTGAAAAAGCGGATATCGAACATATGTTTGAATACCGTACAATCCAGAGAGGACATTTCAGAATAAACGGCAGACTTGAATACCGGGTCTGTATTCTTTGTTTCGGCGGATATTTCGAACTGATAATCAACGGGGAACTGGTCCTGCGCTTTGTCGAAACATCCATTATGGAAGAAGGCAAATGGGGTTTTTATGTTGAAAGCGCCGAAATTCATATTGACGACCTCGCAATGGAACTTCTTGATGCACCCGAAGAGGAAGATCATGCCGTAATTTGATAATTAATACTGCAAAAAGCATTTTTTTTCCAATATTTATTGTATATATATTGATTATTTTTCAATTCTAAGGCTAAATACTGTATAAATATACATTTTCAGGGGAGTAACTGCTGATGTCTGACCTTAACAGCCTTATCAAAGAATTCAAAAAAATAAAGGAACTCGGGCTTAATCTGAATATTCAGCGCGGCCAGCCTGCCGATGAAAATTTTGATATATGCAACGCTCTTCTGGATAAGCTCGATAATAACGAACTTGTGACTCCTTCGGGTGTAGCCCTCCGCAATTATCCCGGAGGTCCGGCAGGCATCAAGGAAGCAAGGGAACTTTTCGCATCAGTTATCGGCGTCAAAGCCGCAGAATGCATCATCGGAAATAATTCAAGCCTGAAAATGCTTTCCAACCTGATAATGTGGGCAATGCTTAAAGGAATGAAAAACTCCCCCGAAGCCTGGTCGAAAGGAAAGCCGAAAATTATTGTCACTGTCCCCGGATACGACAGGCATTTCACCCTTCTCGAAGCAGCGGGCATCGAAATGATATCCGTCAAAATGCAGGGGGACGGACCGGATGTCGGTAAAATTGAAGAACTTGCCGGAGACGAAAACGTAAAGGGACTGGTTTTTGTTCCGGTATATTCAAACCCG
>CAZKOK010000506.1:0-3330 GCA_964554355.1 uncultured Spirochaetia bacterium
GGCTTTGTATTGCTGAACAGCGGGACTGCGGAACCGAATGTTTCAAAATCAAGAAACTGAAGCGGATACCTGAGGCCTGAAAGAAAATCCTCTACAGCCTTTTTATCGATATGCGGTTTTCCCGTTAATGCGCACTGCTTCTGGATTGACTGGAATGCGGAAAGATCAAAACCGGATGGAATATCCTTGAGGGAATAAACATTATTTCTGAATAATTCCCATGAAAGCTTTCCGCCCCTGTACAGGGTAAAAAACGCTGTCCTTTTCCGGAAGAAAAGACCAGCAGTCATAAACAAGGGGACATTCATACGGACTGCTGCAGTATTCTCCGATTCCCGGTTCAGGGCAGGAGTTTTGACTGACTGCGCTGAAAGCTTTTTCAATATCATCAGGAATGGTTTCAAGGCGCCTGTCTGCTTTTTCCGTTACATCTTCTTTTACGACAAGCAGTGAAAGGTCGATTTTTCCATGACGGACATACCTGTTGTTTACATACAGAAGAAAGCATTTTTCAATCCTGAGCCCGGCTTTAAGGCAGCAGTATTTCTGAAAGGCAATATCATCGACATGCACCTTTTTTAGCGAAGCAGCGCTTTTGATTTCCAGGATATCCCAGCCGTCTTTCCCGGAAGGACAAAGAATATCGACACGGGCATATAAACTGCCTGCCGTAATTCCGGCCTCGAACAGCGTCTTTCTGTTTTTAATACCGTCCCGGGTATCTTTTATGTTTTTGCTGAAATCATCATTCGAAAGATCAATACCTTGCGGAAACAGTCTTTTGGCCTGATCCCCGAATAAATACCCCTGGCTGGAAACAGCCATTTCTGCTTCACTCTTTTCCCGGATCTTTTCAGGGGCATTGAAAACTGTCCAGACATATTTGGGGCACTGCAGCGAATTGAGGAATTTTGATTTGGTAAGGAAAATGCCTCTCATTGATTCATTATTCTGTTTCCGGTCCTATGAAATCGTCAGTCGGGTCCGGCCTTATGCGCCTGCCGGACGAATCCATTATGGACCCGAAGGTGGAATTTTACCATTGAAAAAACATCAATATCAGTAAAAATCAGATTAACATTCTGATAAAAGAAGGAAAATCGTGAAGAAACTGATTCTGCCTGTGGTATTTATTATCATTATTCTGTCTGGTTCCTGCGCATCTGTAATTATTGAAGGCAGGGAACCTGAAGATTTCATTCCTGCTGATTCACTGCTGTTCATTGAAATCAGTATTGATATGTATATGGATATTCTGGGCGATACATACATTAATATACTTAAAGACATGGGCATGCTGAATGATAAAGAAAATTCTGCACTGCCGGAACAGTTTACCGGTTCAATTCAGAAAGTATATGCTTTTTCCGGGATATCGGGACCGGCAATTACGCAGGAAGAGTTTGACAGCCTGAATGCAATTATAATATTCGAAGACCAATCGCTTGATGTCTTTATGGATCTGCTTGAAAAAGATAATGGGAAAATTACAGATCAGGAATATAAAGGCATTCCATATAAAAAGTCTGATGACAGTTTCTGCCTGTATTTCGGGGATGAATGGATACTTATGTCTATGGATGAGGAAGCATTTCTGAAATCCCTTGATACGGCCCTGGGGAAAAGAAACTTTTTCAGTGATTCTCCGGCAATGGATTATTACAATAAAGTAAAACCCGTCGAAATGTTTGCGGCATTGCCCGACCTGGCCGAAACAATCGCGCAGAGTCCGGATATGAGTCAGACTCCGTTCAATACGGTCCGGGCCGCCTATGCGAATGTAACGACGGATGATGCAATGATATATATTGATGTGTCCTGTGAATTTGCAAGCGAATCTTCGGCAAGTGCTGTAAACCTGCTTTTCAATATAGGGCTTAATTTTATACAGAGCTGGATGGAGCTGCCCCCCGAACTTGCAGCCACAATGGAACTTGCAGGCAGAATTAAAATCAGCCAGGATGGAAATATCCTGAATATGAATCTGCCGATTGAAAAGGCATTTCTTAACGAGCTGTTTTATTCATTTTCAGAAACAGGCATGGAAACAGAGGAAAAATCAGACGGCAGTAAAAAATCGGGCCGTAAAAACTGATCAACATCAGGTTCATCCGCTTTATCTGTCAGGCTCTATCGTCCAATGGACAAAGTCAGGGTAGAGATACGTGGACGGACCGATGGAATGGCGGGTATACGCATGGATGACAAAAAAAGCCGGACTTCCGGGCGGTTTTTGACAGTTTCCGGTGTTTTTATGCTGTTTTGGGATCTGGTTATAAATAAATCCGGATTTTACTGGCAAGCATATTGCGGTTTTTGCTGTTTTTTGATTATATCGGCCGTCAAATTTTTATTTTGACAGTCGTTAAAAGATGAATGGTTATGGCGGGACCGGCCGTACATGCAATGTGAAAAGAATTACTCTGATTTTTTCTGGACAAATCAACTGACCACTGTTACCATTCTTGCAAAAGTATTCATTAAAAATGTTCTTGCAGGCAAAAAGGGGAAATCCATGAAAAAAACACTCGTTACCTTTATTATTTTTATTATTGCTGTATTTTCGGCATATCCGCAGTCTGTCACTCCCGACGGGGCTTTCACCTACAGCATCCCGATCGAAATCCCGGCAGGTACCAACGGCATGCAGCCGAATATCTCGCTTAATTATAATTCGTCGGGCGGGAACGGCATGCTCGGGACCGGCTGGAGTCTGTCCGGATTTCCGGTTATTTCCAGGGACACGGATTATCCGGTAACTTTTGATGATGACACGGACCATTTTGTCTATAACGGGCAGAAGCTTATTAAAGAAAGCAGCGGCTGGGTTTATCACACGGAGGACGAGAGTTTTCTGAAGATTGAATTGAGGAACCCGAACACCGCAGATTCATACTGGGTAATCTCGGCACTGAACGGGAAAAAAATGTATTTCGGATATAACCCGGCTTTATATGGCAATTTAATTGACGGCCGCATCAGGGCGATAAAGGACGACCTTGTCAACGACGAAGCCAGGTGCTGGGCACTTTCGATGGTTAACGATAAAAATCAAAACAAATACATAATTTGTTATTCTGAAGATAATGAAAAAGGGGCATATTATCCGGTTAAAATAACTTACACAATAAATAGCGGAATTACTAATTACAAGACAGTCGAGTTTTACTATGAGAGCAGGACTGATTCAAATATAACGTATATCCCTACCAAAGTTCAAATTGATAAAAGACTAAAGTGGGTTGTTGTTAAAAATAATGATTTGCTTCTGAAGAAATACAGGCTTGATTATACTGAAGACAGTTCTACAGGCATAAGCTGCTTCAGCAG
>CAZKOK010000507.1:0-3314 GCA_964554355.1 uncultured Spirochaetia bacterium
ACAACACTCTATAGGATATGGCAGAACTTAGTAGAAAATGAAATTATAGTACCTGATTTCACATTTATTGCCACCGCGGAAATCGTTTCCCTGCTTGGAGCTGTTCCTGTTTTTGTCGATGTCAGTGAAGATACGCTTAACATTGATCCGCAGGCTGCAGAAAAAGCCGTTACAGCAAAAACCAGAGGAATTATTGCAGTGTCTCTCTACGGACAGTGTCCGGATTTTGATCAAATAAACGACGTTGCTGAAAAGCACGGTTTATGGGTTATTGAAGACGGCGCCCAGTCTTTCGGCGCTGAGTATAAAGGTCAAAAATCAGGAACCCTGACGGATATCGGCACTACATCTTTTTTCCCTGCAAAACCGCTGGGCTGTTATGGTGACGGCGGGGCCGTATTCACCTGTAACGATGAATATGCGGAAAAGCTGCGTATGCTTCTAAACCACGGACAGGGTAAGGTAAGATATCAGCATCAGATCATCGGGACCAATGCCCGGCTTGACGGTCTCCAGGCGGCAATCCTGCAGGTGAAACTGAGACATTTTGACGAAGAGCATGCGAAAAAACAGGCTGTTGCAGACAAATATACAGAGCTTCTGAAAGATTCCGTCCGGACCCCGGTCATACCCGAATACAGCAAGTCAGTCTGGGCCCAGTACACAATACGGGTAAAAAACAGAACTGCAGTTCAGTCGGCGCTGAAAGCAAAAGGTATTCCTTCGGCTGTTCATTATCCGATTCCTCTGCATCTTCAGCCGGCCTTTGCGTATCTGGAAAGATCATTTGACTGTCCTGTCGCACAGAAGGCAAGCGAGGAAGTCATGTCCCTTCCGATGCATCCTTTTATGACGGATGATGAAATCCTGCTTATTGCAGATTCTGTAAAGAATGCTTTATAGCAGAATGTTATGAACAGGTAAATATGATAAACGCTATATCAGGAGCAGGTTATGTCATTATATAAGGAAATACTGGAAAAAATCAAATCAAACAGGGAAAAAGTCGGAATACTTGGATTAGGCTATGTCGGACTTCCTCTGGCGGTAACTTTTGCCCTGAAAAATGTACAGGTGCTCGGGTTTGAAAAAGCCGAAAAGAAAGCGGAAATGGTAAATTCTGCTGAAAATTATATCAGTGATGTCAGGGATGAAGATCTGGAAAGGGTCATTAAAAAAGGTACTCTGGAGGCTACATCCGATTTTTCAAGAATATCGGAATGTGATGCCGTTCTGATCTGCGTTCCGACACCGCTGGACAGATTCAGGAAACCTGATATGTCATACATACAAAGCGCATGTGAAGAAATCGGGACAAATATGAAAAAAGGTACCTTTATCGCACTGGAAAGCACCACATATCCCACTACCACTGAAAATTTTATGCTTCCTATTCTGGAAGAAAAATCAGGATACACTCATGGAATCGATTTCTGGCTTGCCTACAGCCCCGAAAGGGTCGATCCGGGAAACATGGACTATAAAACTGAAAATACTCCAAAGGTATTCGGCGCAATGACGGAAGAAGGAAACGAAATAGGTTTATCTGTCTACAGGAAAGCGATTCAGCGTGTTTATCCCGTTTCATCTCCGAGAATTGCGGAAATGGTCAAGATACTTGAAAATACATACCGCCTGATAAATATATCATTAATGAACGAGATGGCTCTTTTATGCGGCAAGATGGATATCAATATCTGGGAAGTAATTGAAGCTGCCAAGACAAAACCATACGGATTCCAGGCGTTTTATCCGGGACCGGGAATAGGCGGGCACTGCATTCCGCTTGATCCTTTTTATCTGGAATACATTGCCAAGAAATATCATTTCGATCTGACAATGATACATACTGCAGGTTATATTGATATGCTGATGCCTCACAGGATGATGATAAAAATAAATACGGCACTTAACAGTCAGAAGAAATCCATTAACGGTTCAAGGGTCTTTTTCCTTGGTGTGGCATATAAGCCTGACATCGCCGATGAACGGGAGAGTCCTGCTTTGAAAATCATTGATGAAATAATCATGAAAGGCGGGATAGTCGGATATCATGATCCCTTTGTTAATAAAATCTGCACCGAAGCGGGAAACAGGCTTGTCAGTGAGGATGTTGATAATCTGGACAAGGCAGATTGCGTTGTGATAACAACAGCACATTCGGCATTCAGGAAGCTTGATCTGGAAAAACGGGCAAAACTTGTTGTAGATCTGCAAAATTTGATTAGCGAAAAGACTGATACTGTTTTTAAATTGTAGGCAATTTTACAAATCCCTTCAGGAGACTGTTTATTGTGTTTGATGTTTTATCCATTATAGGAAGACAAAGAGAGTTCTTTCTCAAAGATATGAATGAAAACGGGAAAATCCTTGATGAGAAAATCCGTAACTCGGATTTTCTTGTGATCGGAGGTGCCGGGTCCATAGGACAGGCCACTGTTAAGGAGATATTTTCCAGAAACCCGGCCAAGCTTCATGTAGTAGATTTAAGTGAAAACAATCTGGCGGAACTGGTCAGGGATCTCCGAAGTTCGGCAGGATATATCAAGGGTGAGTTCAGGACCTTTGCCATTGATACGCTTTCTGAAGAATTCAGGGTATATATGGACAATGAGGGCCCGTTTGATTATGTTCTGAATCTGTCCGCCCTCAAGCATGTGCGCAGTGAAAAAGACCCATATACTTTAATGAGGATGATTCAGATCAACATTATATCAATCTGCAATACAATGCGTATGGCATTTGAGAACCCGGGATGCAGAAAGTTTTTCTCGGTATCTACAGACAAGGCGGCAAATCCGGTTAACCTGATGGGTGCTACAAAAAGAATTATGGAACATGTGCTTTTCGCCGGAAGTTCTTCCGGCAATGTATCGACTGCAAGATTTGCAAATGTTGCATTTTCGGACGGCAGCCTGCTGTACGGCTTTAATATGCGTCTTTTAAAAAACCAGCCCATTGCAGCCCCCTGGGATATCAAAAGATATTTTGTAACTCCGGAAGAATCAGGAAGGCTTTGCATGCTTTCAGCCTTGCTTGGTGAAAACAGGGACATTTTCTTTCCCAAACCTGAAAAGGAAATGGATCTTGTGGATTTCCGCACCATTGCCGAATCATATCTTCAATACCGCGGGTTTAAGCCGCTGATCTGTGACAGCGAAGAAGAAGCACGTATGAAAATGAAAGAAACCAGAGGGACGAACAGCTGGCCCTGTTATTTTTCCCAGAGCGATACAACCGGAGAAAAACCCTTTGAAGAATTCTTTACCCATTCCGAAAAAACCGACATGAACCGCTATCATGAAATCGGAGTG
>CAZKOK010000508.1:0-3305 GCA_964554355.1 uncultured Spirochaetia bacterium
AAATTACATAACTCTCAATAATTGTCACCGGAATCTCACTAATTATAAAAAAAAATCAGCTGCCAGTCTTTATGAGCACATGAAAAATTTTAAAATCATATCATTTGATATTTTTGATACCCTGATCTGCCGCCCGCTGGTTAATTCTGATGAAGTATTCATACTACTTGAAGAATTCCTTGACTCGGAATTTGATTTAAAAACCAACTTTTCTCATTACCGGAAAAAAAGCGAAGTGCTTGCCAGGGCAAAATTAAAGAAAGACGTTACATATTCTGAAATTTATGATACCATGGATGAAAATAATTTCCTTACTCCTGAAATAGTTAAAGAAGCTAGAAAAAAAGAATTTGAAATGGAACTGGATCTATCTATACCCAGGCATGAAATATGCTCAATATTGAAAAAAGCAGTATCTATTGGGAAAAAAGTAATACTTGTAACAGACATGTACCTTGAGCGTGACCAGATTACACAACTGCTGGAAAAAGCCGGAATAAGCGGATATCATCAGCTTTTCATTTCATCCGAAATAAACAAAAGAAAAGATACAGGGAAAATATGGCCGTATATTCTGGAGAAGACTAATCTGCCGGCCGGTAAAATCCTTCATATCGGTGACAATGAACATTCTGACTGCCAGATTCCCGGGGATTTTGGTTTTCGGACTTACCACGTAATGTCCCCGGTCTCTTTATTTCAAAACTCGATAATCGGTGATAATATACAAAAAAAATACCCGTATTCCTGGCAGGAACTGAGTTTTCTCGGCCCATTAATCGCCAACAATTTTAATGCTCCTTTTGAAAAAGAGTAAGTATGAGATTATCAATTGTCCCCTCAATTCCCGAACAGACAGGTATTGCAGTATTCGGCCCGGTCATTTACTATTTTACCGACTGGCTGTGCAGGCAAGCTATAAAAAACAATATTGACAAGCTGTTCTTTTTAGCCCGGGAAGGTTTTTTTCTCAAAGAGTTTTATGATTATTATTCAAATTTACCGGGAATACGCAAAAAGTATCCCAATTTGCCTGAAAGCTGTTATTATCTATGTTCCCGCAGAGCCCTCTTTGGTTCTATTCCAAAAAATATTGAAACTCTTAAAAACATCATTTCCTATAAAGAATTCGGAGGATCATTATTTAATCTGCTGAAAGTCCGCACCGGGTTCGAAGGAGTAAATCCAAGATTTTCAAAGGAAATACATATTCCAAAAGACACCGAAAAAGTACTTAAAGCAATCAAGCCATTTATTCCGGAAATGAACAGACAAGCCCGGCTTGAACAAGATGCTCTGAGAAAATATTCGGAAGATTCAGGCATGTTTTCATGCAGAAATCCCGGGCTGGTTGATATCGGCTACTCTGCAAGCATCCAGAAACTTCTGTATAAGCTATTCCCGACTAAATTGCATGGATTTTATTTTATTACAAAAAAATCTGTTAAATCCTGGGAAAATGATGAGAATAGAACTTCAGCATGTTTCGGGGAATTTCAGCCGGAGAATAGCGTAATTCCTGTATTTTATTACAGTCTGATTCTCGAATCATTTCTGATATCCCCGGAAGGCCAGCTGCATTACTTTGTAAAAGAAGGTGAAAAGGTTATCCCAAAATACGGTCCGCTCATCCATGCACATAAATTCTGGCCTGTAATCCTGCGTATAATAGAAGGTGTAAAGACCTATATGAGACTATTGTTACCTCTTGATTGTAATAACAATAATATAAATCTTACTTCGGTAACGGCCCAGGAATTATTCAGACTTGCAGTAATAACCTCATACTGGGACAATGAATCAAAAGAAATATTTCATGTAGAAGACCATTTTACAGGAAGAGGAGAACTGGATATCTTAAAACATTTATCAAGACTGCCCATCTGTCCAATACACTGGGACAAAACGCTTAAATAAATACAGTATTTTACACAAATATATACAGGAATGATCCGATAATGAAAAAATGAAACAGACAGTTTATCTACATATAGGCACTCATAAAACAGGAACAACTGCTATACAGAATTTCATTCTGGCTAATAAGCAAACTCTGATCGACAAAGGGATTGTGCCCGCTCCGTTATACAAAGAGCATGATTATTTTCATCATGTCATAGCATATACATTCGGGTTCAGTCAGTTCCCCACCATATTTACTCCTGAGGAAATTGCCGATAGCCTGATAAAAGAACTTAAAAAACACAATGCAAGCAAACTGCTTATTTCAACCGAAGAATTTTGCCGGTATAAAAATGGAGATGGAATCCGGCTTTTAAAAAGGCTTCTGCCTGGCTGTGAATTTAAAATAATTGTATATCTCAGACGTCAGGATGATATTCAGGAAGCCGCCTATAATCAAAGGGTAAAGAATGGTTTTTATAAAGAAAAAATTTCTTCTGAATCAATATACAAAGTTGATTATTACAGCTTACTGAAGGCATGGGCAGAAATATTCGGTGAAGAAAACTTAATTATAAGAATTTATGAAAAAGAAAAACTTTTGAATGGTGATGTTATTGATGATTTTTTTTCGATCCTTTCTATTGACACAACCGAAAAAGCATATCGAAAACCGGAGGTTGAAAGCAATATAAGGCTATCACCGGCAGCACTTGAATACAAAAGACTTTTGAACTGTCTTTTCGGACAGGGCACACATGCTTCAAGATTTATGGAAATTCTGACAGAGTATTCAATCAAAGACCGCAAAAACTTCAAATACCGACTGCTCAGTCAAGAGGACAGAAAAAAGATCCTAAACAGAACAGCCGAGGGAATGAAAAAAATCAGCCTTGAGTTTTTCGGCGATGCAGATGCAGAACTCTTCAAAGATCCGTTTTCTGAATCAGAAGTACGAAAACAGCTTTACAAAGGTATAAACAGGAATCAAATCCGGAAAATAACCGATTTTATAATAAATAAGGAAAAATCACTGAAACTGCTGCTGTTTCATGGAATTAACCGGACCGAAGATCCGGGAGAAAAAATTGATAAGTATTATCATGAAGCCCGGAATCTGCTGTTCCCATCAGTCATAAAACATATTACACATCTGGATCAGAAAATTTGGGGTAAAAACAGCGTACCAGCACTTATAAAAGCCCTGCCACGATTGCCGAGTGTTTCCAATGCCACATTTTACATTGACGGAGAAAACTTAAATAAATATCTTAAAGCAGCCAGTGTAAATGTTGTTTCCATAACCTGTAATGAATCTAAAATACAACTCAGGACAAAAGGTCCCTCCTGGATCCTGCTTGATAATCTTCCCTTTCCTGAAAACAGCAGTTTTTCTGCATTCA
>CAZKOK010000509.1:0-3302 GCA_964554355.1 uncultured Spirochaetia bacterium
GGTACAGATAATCCTCTGACAGTAACTGTAACGGCTGATATGGATATTACAGCGGAATTTTCGCTGATTCCTCTATATACAATTACGACAATTGTTGCAGGCGACGGTTCAGGGACAATTACTCTTGATCCTGATCTTCTGGAATATGAAGAAGACAGCACTGTGACAATCACCGCAAATCCGGCGTCAGGTTCCGAATTTACCGGGTGGAGCGGAGATGCTTCAGGTACAGATAATCCGTTGACTGTGACAGTTACTTCCGATATGGTTATAACTGCTGAATTCGGTATTGCAGGTACGACCTGGACAGCATTGATACATTTCGCAGTTGATAACAACATTGATTACTCTTTTGAAACCGATTATGGAATCGTCAGCAATTACCTCGCAACCCTTGAAGCCATTGAAGCGGCTGATACAGATGATTCTATAAATATTATCGTTATGATGGACGGCTATAATTCGGAAGGAAATTTTGATGACGGCTACTATGTTCTGACCGGCGGAGCTTTTGCCGGCGATCTTGCCGTTGATCTTACTGAAATTAATTCCGGCAGCGTAAGTGATACCGAAGACTGGATGGATTATGTGGTAACAAATTATCCTGCTGACAATTATTACTATTCCGTTTTTAACCACGGCAGCGGTTTTGATGATGCAAACACAGCCGGAACTTACGGTATCGGATTCGATGAGAGTGCTGACGACTCTCTTTCTCACTACGAGCTAGGCCAGGTAACTGCCTACCTGAAAGGACTAATCGGCAAGAATGTGGATGTTTTTCATCCCTATGCCTGCCTGATGGGCGGTGTGGAACTGGCTTATGAAATCAGAAACAATGTCGATTATCTGATTTTTTCAGAAGAACTGTTTCCGGCCGAGTTCTGGTCATATGAAGCTTTGGCCGAACTTACGGCTGATCCCGAAATCAGCGGGGCTGATCTGGGCATTGCCTTCTGCGACAGCGCATACGATTTTTTCAGCGATCCCCTGATGGACCGTGAGTTTACATTGTCCGTAATAGATCTGTCGTATATGGACGATCTTTATTCCGCTATCGACAGCTACGCTTCAGCCGCAGTAAGTCATATCGGAAGCGATGAACTGACAGCAGAAATATATGACGCGATAGCAGCAGACAGTTTTTCCATGTATGGAATTGCTACGGATGTTTTCTATTACATGGATCTCGGTGACTACCTGTCCGGCATTCAGGCCAGCCTATCAATAAGCTCCGCTGTGAAATCGGCCGCCTCGGATGTCGAAGACGCCATCGGCGATGCCGTCATTTATTCACGGCAGTACAATTATCCGGATGCGACCGGCCTAAGCATTTTCCACAATATCTGGAACAGCGGGATTTTGTATCCTGTTTCGCTTTACGAATCGATACTTACCTTCGGAGCAAACAGCTGGGCTGATTATCTCCAGGTCCTTGAAGACCTGACGATTACGCCGGAAGGAGACATCTATGAACCTGATGATTCTGCAGTAATGGCAAAACCAATTACTGTGAACGCGCCGGCACAGGACCATACTTTTCATGTAGCCGCAGATATGGACTATATGGAAGTTACGCTGACAGCCGGGGTTTATTACAGGATTGAGGCTGCCAGTATGACATTAATGCCGATAGTTTTATTACTGGATAGTTCCGAAAACCTTATTGATCTAAATTTATTCGAACTTTATTACAACTGTCCGGTATCCGGCACCTATTATATAGTGGCAGCGGAGTATAATTCCAATCTTGGTGACTACTCGATTGATATAACAGAAACCGTGATGCCTTCAGGGGACATTTACGAACCGGATGATTCAGTTCTGGATGCGTCACCGATAATCGTGGACGCGGCACCACAGGAACATACTTTTCATATAGCCGGAGATCAGGATTGGGTAGCGGTTACGCTTACTGCCGGCAACACCTATAAATTTGAAACGTATTATCTGAGCGAATTTGCTGATACCTACATATATCTGTATGATTCCTCAGTGACCGAGCTCGCTTCAGATGATGATGGTGGAACTGATTATTATTCCCGTATTGTATATGACTGTCTCACAACAGGTACGTATTATCTTGTAGTAGCTGATTATTATAACCAGATGGGAGACTATTCGGTTGATGTTCAGCAGGGCAGTTTCAGTTTCCCGGCTTCCGGTCAGCCGTTTAATGTTAACAAAAAGCCTGGCAGCATTAAGCCTGATTTGACATTCAAAAAATAAAACACACGGCCCGGGAAACCGGGCCTTTTCTTTTTCATTCCGGAATATTCTGAAAAAGCGGTAATGGATTTTTTTTCAAATCTTACTAAACTTAAACTTATGAGATTATGGTCAATTCATCCAAAATACCTTGATTCAAAAGGACTGGTTGCTTTATGGCGGGAAACTCTTCCGGCTGATGAATCTGCCGGAAAGCAATAATACCAATTACCTTTTTATGGGGCATGCTCACCGGAACTGGCAGAGATATATAAACGGGACGAATTACTGCATCGCGGGTAGTTACCGGAAGTCGTATATAAGGCTGAATGTAACAGCTTCGGGGATATCGCATGATTACATGGAAATGTAAATGTCCGGAAAACCCTTTATTTATACTCTGATTCTTATCTAAACACACAAAAAGATCCTGACAATATATCAATTAAAAATTGGAAAAACTTGAGTTTTTGATTTTACTTACCTATAATTGAATATATTGACAGGAATTTATTTGATTTTACTGAAAATATGATAAAAACCAGAAAAAGGCGAGGTAAAAGATCTGTGAAAGTAAAAATCTGTTTCTTTTTGTTTATTTTTTGTCTATCAGCAGTTTATTCCCAGGACAATCCTGAACAGGAAAATCTGGGTAAGGAAATTGATCAATTTATCGAACAAAGAGATATTGACGGACTAAATGACCTTCTGCCTGAGATCAACGATCCTTCTCTTGCGTCCTTTGCTGAAAATTATATTATGGATCAGGCAAAACAGCAGGTTCTTGATGGAGACCTGGATTATGCTTTATTACTGGCCGAAGCGGTCCTGCTTTTCAATCTGGATAATATAGCTGCCCAGAATTTGTATGCTGCAATAGAAGTGGCAAAACGAGAAAAGGAAGAACTTGCGCAACAGGAAAAGCAGGCAGAGCTTGAAAAACAGCAAAAGGCAGAAGAAGAAGCATTAAAAGCAAAAGAACAGGAAATAGCAGAACAGAAAGTCGAGGAAGAACAGGCTTTTGAAGTAGCTGTTACCAATGTATCGCTGGATAATTTCTCGGCAGATATAAACCTGTCGCCGTCGTCCTTTCT
>CAZKOK010000510.1:0-2660 GCA_964554355.1 uncultured Spirochaetia bacterium
AGAATAACCGAGTAAAGCCTCTCATCACTGAACACCTTGTTATTATATATGTCGGTAAATCTGCCCAGATTTTTCCTTACCCGGCTGTCCAGCGAAAATAGGGTGTCGTCGGCAATTATCAGTCCGCCTTTCGCTGCAAGCCGGACAGTGTGTTCATAAAGAACAGGATAGGTAGATTTACCGCAGTCCTGAAAAATTATATCGTACTGATCATCAAGGCCTTCCAGCACCTTCTCTGCATCACCGAAAAGCATTGTGATATATTTTTCTGCACCGGCTTTTTTGATATTTTCGCAAGCTTCACGGCCGGTCCGCTCATGATTGTCAACTGTCCACAGGTGACCGCCTGTCTCCCTGAGTGCATGGGCAATCCAGATAGCCGAATATCCGTTGCTTGTGCCCAGTTCCAGTACCTTCCGGGCATTCGTGCTTCTTATCAACAGGCAGATAAACCTGATAATTTCAGGTTCTATGGACGGCTGAAGATCATCTCGCGATGCATTGGATTCCGCCATCTTTTTCAGATCCGGATGATCGTACTGCATGTATTTTGAAAGATATTCTGATAAATCCATCAGCTCTGCTCCACAATACTCCTGATTATTACTTATATTACATAATTTTTTAACTGCGGATTACGCGGATTTTTTATTTTTATAAAAATGATATATTTAATCCGCGTAATCCGTAGTTTTTTCTCTGCTTTGCAACTAATGGATAACAGTTTTTTTTCCAAAATGTAAGTAAAAAGAAAAAAGCCGGCATTCTGCCGGCATTGATCAAACAAAAGCAAGGTTATTTTTTCTTCTTCCTTTTTCCCTTAAGCTTTCTTTCAAGCTGCGGTATTTCAATAATTTTGCTCTCACCAGCTGAACCCTGGACCAGTTCACTTTCCTTTTTGGCTGCAGCAATTGCTCCGTATTTCTGTTCATCACGGATTGATTTCCTTTTTGAAAGTGAATTGCTTATGCCAAGATAAACCGGCGAAGCAATGAAGATCGATGAGTATGTACCGATTACAACACCGAAAATCATATTAAGTGCAAACAGCTGGATAGGACCTGTTGCAAAAATATAAAGAGCCAGAACAGCAAGAAGGGTAGTTAATGAAGTTATTATTGTTCTTGATAATGACTGCGTAATACTTGTATCTATGATTTTGCGGATATTTGAATCCTGCATAAGCTTCGCATTTTCACGTATACGGTCAAAAACTACGATTGTGTCGTTAAGCGAATAACCGAATATTGTCAGTATGGCCGCAATTGATGCAGTTGAAAATTCAAGCTGGAAAACGGAAATAAATCCGAACATCAGCGAAACGTCATGAAGAAGGGCGGTTATAGCGGCAACTGCATATGCCATCTTGAACCTGAACCAGATATAGACAAGTATAAGAAAAAGTACAACACCGAAAAGAAGCCCGGTATTAATAAGCAGGTCTTTGGCCTGACTTGGGCCGATATATTCTGTTTCCTTTTCGATGATTGAATCTGCTCCGAATTTTGCAGAAAATGTATCCTTTATTCTTTCTTTTATTGTTTCCCTGAAGCTTTCATCTCCGGGGTCCTGTACCCTTATGGTGAACTCCTGATCTGCCTTGTCCCCGATATAGTTTATTGTCGCGCCTTCGATACTTGAAAGGACTCCCCTGATTTCCTCTATATCAACATATGAACTGCTTACGGCAGACTTGCGGATATTAATGACTGTGTCCTCTGATGTAAGGGTTACGGGTTTATCGAGAGCAAGCAGGGCTGAAGTTTCAGCCAGTTCATCAACTTCTGCGGAGATCTTTATTCCTTCAACAACTGATACTGCACCTTTAAGTGAACGGATATTTGTATATTCGGAAAATGGGAACTCATCGATTTCGTCACGCTCATCGCCCTTTACGGAAACATAAAGGGTTCCATCTCCGACATTGAGAGTGGCTTTGTCGTTTTCTTCTCCGGTCCAGCTTATTCTCAAGGCTGGCGGAGCAATCTGGATCCTCTGATTTATACCGGCGGTAAAATCAATGCCGAGGTTCATTCCCTTTGTAGCAATACTTACAACTCCGAAAATAATTAAAGCCAGAGAGAGAATAATAAAAATTCCGCGCATTCTGGTAAATTCAACTACTTTTTTCATCTCTTCCTCCAGCTGATACTCAGCGTGCGAATTTTAAAAGCTTCCAGTCCGAGATCAAATAATAATCTTGACACAAACAATGCTGTAAACATGGAAGATACGATACCTACCGCCAGGGTAATTGCAAATCCCTGAATAGGACCGGTACCAAGGAATGAAAGGAAAATCGCCGCAATAAAAGTAGTAATATTTGCGTCCATGATTGTCCAGAAAGCTTTCTGGAATCCTGCCTTGACAGAAGCCTCTGCAGATTTCCCAAGCCAGTACTCTTCCTTTATCCTTTCGAAAATAATTACATTGGCATCCACTGCCATACCTATTGTCAGGATAAGTCCTGCAATACTTGTAAGGGTCAGGGTCAGATTAAAAGCCGAAAGTATGGAAACAATCAATACAATATTCAGTAAAAGCGCTATATCGGCAATAAAACCTGCACCAAGATAATAAATCAGCATAAAGGCGATAACCGCAATAAATCCGATAAGCATGGCTTTAAGCCCCATCTGGATAAAGTCTTCACCGAGTGA
>CAZKOK010000510.1:2670-3282 GCA_964554355.1 uncultured Spirochaetia bacterium
CCGATTTCATGCTGCCTGTCAACTGAAAGATCCAGAGGCAGTGCGCCGGTCCTGAGCATAAGGGCTATATCATTTGCTTCCTTACGGTCAAATCCGACCATAATACCTCTTCCGCCTGCGATTTTCTGGTTTATCTTAAGAACAGAGCGGATAACATCGTCAAGAACTATTGCCATCGCACCTTTTTCAGCCTCGGTTTCCCCGGTATTATTACCTGTAAGATCTGCAAAAATCTCTGCACCTGTCGTATCAAGAGAGAAATTTATTATAACCTGACCCGACCGCGGGTCTGTTCCCGGCTGGGCTGTTTTGATGTGAATACCGTCAAGCCTTTCAGCCTCCTTCACAACGATGTATCTTTTCAGATTGAGTTCGCCGTACGAGTTTTTCTCCTGATATTCAAGAACCTTAAGTCCGGCAGGCAGATCATCAGGCCGGATAATATTACCGTCAGCGTCTTTTTTAATAGCTGAATAATCTGCAAGAAACATGGAATTGATTCTCTCACTTTCCTGCTCATCAACGATATAAAATTCAAGACTACCCTTGCCTTTCAGAAACGAATCAACAATCTCCCGGTCTGTGGTTCCGGGGATCTGGATTTCTATTTTA
>CAZKOK010000511.1:0-2729 GCA_964554355.1 uncultured Spirochaetia bacterium
ATTTTGACAAACTATACACCGAAGAAAATTACGGAAATTACGAATACATTGCAAGAATAACGGATGCGGCCGGTCATTACTCGGACTACAGCGCCGATGACAGAAAGACCGTACTGCGCATCAATTCGCCTCCGGTACAGGTGGCCGAAGTCCCGTTCTATATGACCACGCCGGGAGCCGTAATTGACATTCTTCCGTATTACATTGATGCTCTTGAAGAAAAGGAATATCTTTTTGCCGATCCTGACGGAAATATCGGCGATCTTGAATATACTATCAGCATTGTCAACGTCGAAGATGATTTCAGCAACAACAATCCTGTCCAGGACTTCATTGCATATCTTGAAGACCCTGAAAACCCGGTAACGGTAGTTGAAAGCGGAACCGGAGAAGGTCTGTTCGACAGATATTTTTATCACAGGCCTGATGATGAAGGAGATCCGGATATAAAACGGCCTGTCTCGGATTACGGCATAATTTTTACGGTTACCGATATAGATGGAAAATCAGCAGATTTCTATAACGTGCTTAAGGTAATCAATACCACGAGCGGTCAGCTGTACACCGATGAAAGCTGGAGTACCGACATTTACGGCGAAAGCCACAAACTTACCGGAATCGTTACGGTTCCGGCAGGAATAACGCTGGAAGTACAGGAAAACAGCCTGGTTGAGGCCCTGGTGCTTGATGAATTCGAAAACAAAGTTATCAACAAGGGAATTGAAGTTGCAGGAACCATTGCCGTGCAGCCCGGAGTGCTGTTCGAAGTAGAAAATCTGCAATGGCTCTGGAAAGGCATATTAATAACAGGCGATGCGTATTTCAGCGCTGATACAGCCAATCCGGTTACAGTAAAGCATGCAGATCGCGGTATCACGGTATTCAGCGGCCTCCCTCTGACTTTTGCAGGACTTGTGCTTGATGAGAATGAAATAGGATTTCACATACTCAGTCCGGGCGTGACAATCGACAGCTGTACGATTTCAGATTCATCCGGATTCGGCATAAAGGAAGATAATAATTCGGACCCTGTTGTGACCTGGAACAGTTTTCTGAATAACCAGTACGATTATTATGACACAATTGATACAGTTCTGGATGCAGATGATCTTTTGGAGCTGTCAAATCATAATACAGGAAATATGGGGAACCAGCCATGAAAAAAATAAAAACGGGAAAACAAATTATTTTTATAACTGCATTATTCTTTTTATTTCCTATTATGCTTAACGCAGTACCATCTGAAGATCTGTTATGCGGTGATCTTCAGGCAGCATCAATATCGGCATATACGGATCCTTCGCATCCGGCGGCAAATGTGACAGATGAAGACATTTCCACATTCTGGCAGCTGAAAAACAATTCCGTTTCCGGCTGGGCCGAATTTGAAATTTCAAATATAACTCTTGTTTATGGGATACAGCTGACGGCAGACATTGCCGAAGATTCAGTCCTGTATGTTGAATATCCCGAAAACGGGGAATGGAAAAGATTTACCGCCGGAACTGTAAAAGAAGGGAACTATTATCAGCAGTTTTTTGATTTTTCCTTCGATCATATTGTCGCTGATGCACTCAGGCTCCGGCTTTCAAACAGCAACCCTGCATCGCAAAGCAAGGTATACGGTCTGCAGCTTTATGCTGCCGAGAGTGAACCGTTTGCATCAAAAATAACTGAATTTGAAATTACAGATGATGAAAATGATTCAGTGTTTAATGCAGGCGAAATGCTGTTTGACTCAAGTGTCTGGTCGGAATGGAAAACCAGCGGTATCCGGATTTCAGCCGGATTGAGACAATCCTTCCGGAACGTTTACAAATCAATAAAAAAACAGGATAAAGACGATCTGTATGATGATGTAGTTGAACTGGCCGGATTACTGGGTGACATTGTAAAAGCCAAACCTGTAAAAAATCCGGTAAACCAGGAACATGAAATAACCGTGACTTTTCCGGAAGCGGTAAAATTGTACGAAATAAAGATATATGCAACGGAGAACCTTAACGGAGAACTTGTTATTGAAGCAGGTAATGAAGAAAGCAGTGAAATCCTTGCTGTGATTGCCGCAGATGCAGAACCCGGCTGGCATACTTTTCCTGTGGTACCTGATCAGCCAATTGACAGTATTCAGATTTTCCAGAGCGGATACGGTATCGTTCTTGAAGGAATTTCGGAGATTGAATTCCGGGGCGACAGCGGAATACATTCACAGCTGAATTCAGCAAAAATAAACAGGATTAATGCATCACTTGATAAAATCATTCAGGCATTCACTATTGAAAATCCGGGTCTGAAAAAGCTTGTTATTGATATTGAGAATTCTGAAAGACCCGAGATTCCCGTGGAATGGAACGGTAAAGAAATTACAGCCGGACTGTCCGGAACATTGAATAATTCGAATATTTATACCCTGACCGTTCCGGAGAATATGATGCTTCGGGATATCAATGTGCTGGAATTCCTGCCGGTTGAGGATGAAATTTTCATAAACAGCGAACTTGTCACACTTCCGGACAAGGGCATTCTGACATATCCTTTTTCTGTTTATAATAATGGAATTCTTTTTGATGATTCGGTCCCTGACGATGAAATGATTATTGATCTGGATGCAGAATATCTTGTCAACGGAATATTCATTTACGGTGACGAGGGGGGATCTTCAAGAGTTTCAGTATTCAGCAATGAAGAATGGATCGAATTGTCTTCTGATTACAATAATGCCGAAGGAT
>CAZKOK010000511.1:2739-3280 GCA_964554355.1 uncultured Spirochaetia bacterium
TTGAAACATTCGGTAATGATATAGGTGAGATTGTCGTAAACGGCTCTCCTCTTGCCGGTGCCCCTCCGAAGATAGATATTATCTGGCCTTTCAATAATTCGGTCCTGTCACAAAGCCTTGTATCTGCAGGATATCTTATAGGCCAGGTCGACAACCCGAATGCCCTGATAAAAGTAGACGGAATGGATGTCACACAGACGGATGGATGGTTCTGGTTCCGCCTGCATGATATCGATTTCGATGAACCGGGCGAATATCAGATTTTAACAACTGCAGAATATGATGATCTGCTGACTGAAAAAATAACTACCGTAAATTACACCAAAGACGGACTTTTCTTTTTTGAAGATGAAAACAGGCTGATTGTAACCGAAGATAATCCTTATCTTCTGGAAGGAAGTGCAAGCCCGGGATACAGCGTTTATATTAATGATAAAGAAGCCGAAAGAGACGGTTTTTCGGTCTTTTCCGAAGTTGAACTGGAACCCGGGTTCAACCTGATTCCGGTAAAGATATTTGCGGGAAATTCTTCCAATCTTAA
>CAZKOK010000512.1:0-3267 GCA_964554355.1 uncultured Spirochaetia bacterium
GGAAAATCTTAATAGAAAAATGTGTTGGTCAAATTTCACATAATGCGACAGCCTCGTAGCGAACGGGTGGCTCTCCCATATATCTATTGGTGTTCATTAAAATATGGAATAGGTCAGTTCATTCCTTTCCAGGTACATTTCTTTCGCCAGCCTGATCAGTTCCTCAAGTATCTGCGGGTAGGACAGGCCGTCGGCTTCGCAGAGTTTTGAAAACATACTGATATTCGTAAAGCCCGGAATAGTGTTGACTTCATTCAGATAGATTTCCGAGTTCTTTTTATCTATGAAGAAATCGATTCTGGCCATTCCCCTTGTTTCTGTCAGAAGATATGCTTTTTCAGCAATTTCCTTTACTCTTGCCAGGATTTCTGCAGGGAACGGTGCCGGTATGATTTTTTCAGCCCCGTCGGGATCTATATATTTTGCTTCATAATCGTAGAATTCATGGGTCGGCACAACAAAGCCCGGGTTGAATGCTTTTGGTGAATAATTTCCGATTACCGAGCACTCCACTTCGTGAGCGTCTATTGCCGTTTCAATAAGAATTTTGGAATCAAACTGAAATGCCTTTTTTACAGTGTCATCAAATTCATCAGCACTGTGCACCTTGTAAACACCGACAGATGAACCGGTTCGTGCCGGCTTTACAAACAGGGGAAGTCCAAGTTCATCAATTACTTCATCTCTGTTGATTTTTATATTTTTCAGAAATGATCTGAAAGGGGCCACGGGCAGACCGCTTCCCTGACAGATAATTTTGGTTTTTTCCTTGTCAAGGCTCAGGGCGCTTCCCAGTACGCCGGCTCCCGCGTAAGGTACATTCACAATTTCCAGCAGGCCCTGGATTGTCCCGTCTTCGCCCTGGGTCCCGTGGATTATCGGGAGGACAGCGTCGCATTCTATTTTTTCATTGCCGCAGAAAAACCCTTTTGAAGGTACTACAGATACGGGATTTTCCTTTACGAGTTCAAGCCGCTGACCGTCAGTGCTGGTTTTTATATTTTTCTGATAATACCATATCCCGTTCTTGTCAATGCCGATAAGTTCAGGTTTGTATTTTGTCTTGTCAAGATTGGAAAGAACAGAAGCAGCAGACCGCAGCGATACTTCATGTTCGCCTGATTTCCCGCCGTATAAAATTACTATATTTTCCATGCCTTATTACAAATGAAAATTAAAAAAAAGGCAAGTAAAATCGGTATCGGGTGTCCCCGCGGTATATAAAAACTTATAGATAAGAACCGATTATTTAGTTATAATGCCTTATGTCAAATTACGAATTCAATAAAAAACGGCGATTTCTTGAAAACAGAACATCCGGAAAAACTTCCTGGCTCTGGAAAATTGATCCGGCTCTCTGGATTTATTTCCTGTACCTGATGATGTTCATAAGTCTTTATACTATTGCTCCCCAGATAATTGCCCCGCTTACGTTCGGCTGGTATCTGTCCCTGATTATTGATGCGCCCGCAAGACTGCTTAACCGCATTAAGGTGCTTCCATATAAAGTTGCTGTCGTTTTAAGTTCTCTGATTATCTACGGACTTATTCTGGTCTGTCTGTTTTCACTTGTTCCGATCGCCATTGAGGAGGGCGGCAAGGTCCTTTCCATACTTGCCAATTATGTAGGGAATATTGAACTGCCGTCGTTTATTAGGGATTTGGCGAATTCTGAAGACATAATAAAACTTATTGAAGATTCAACAGGCAAAGTGATAGATCTGATTGCAAACACGGGAACAAGTATACTTGCTTCAGTAGTCCAGGGACTTCCGTCCGCGCTTACAGGTTCTGTCATATTTATTCTTACAGCTTCTATTTTTACAAGCTTTACTCCAACATTCAGAAAAAACGCCTGGAGATTTTTTCCGAAAAGCACACACAGCAAATCTGTAAAATTTGCCGCTGAGTTCTACAATGAAATGCGACATTTTATAGGAGGGCAGATCCTGATTGCCGCCTGCATAGGTGTTTTTGTGGGACTCGCATTATGGATTTTGGGAGTGCCGTATCCGCTCTTCCTCGGGTTTCTTGCCGGAATAACAAATTTTATTCCTTTTCTGGGATCAATTATAACCATGATACCGGCAGTACTTCTGGGGTTTACGGATGGAGCAGTATTGGGTGCTGTAAAGGCACTTGCGGTCCTGCTTGTTGCCAATCAGCTTGAAGCATGGGTATTAAGTCCGAAAATCCAGGGCCAGCGTATGAAAATCAACTGGTTTGTAATCCTTATCGGTATATTCCTGTTCGGCGCCCTTCTGGGAATACTGGGAATTCTATTATCAATTCCGATCATTGTCTTTTTAAGAAAATTCTGGGTAGAATATGTCCAGGATGCGTTTAATAAAATTTAAAAGTGAAATACACAATGATCCGGACTCACGCAACGGCGCGAAGATAAAAGCGATGCTACGATTCTATGGTATATGAATTCATAACAGACTTCCGGGTAAGAGGTTTTTTATTAGTATATTATTTTAAGGTTGTATAACCCATAAAAACGTTGTGCCGTTTTACCCTTAGCGTCGTAGCGTGAGCTTTATTCTCCGTACCCCAGTTCACGGAGGCCTTCTTCCACCACAGCTTTTTCGTCCCATTCGATTGAATGATCTTTGAAAATGATGCTTGATTCATGGCCTTTGCCGAGGAATACGGCCATGTCGCCTTTTTGAGCTGTTTTAAGAGCGTGCTTTATTGCCTGCCGGCGGTCCGGAATCAGGAAGAGGTCCTTTCCTTCCGTTTTCGAAGAACAGCCTTCTGCTATTTCTTTCAGTATCTGCATTGAATCTTCGCCGCGCGGGTCTTCGTCGGTCAGGACGATTATATCAGCGTATTTATCGGCAATTTCTCCCTGGATTTTTCTTTTTTCCGTGTCGCGCTCGCCTGCTGAACCGAAAACTGCAATGAGTCTTTTGTCCGTGTTCTTCCGCCATGCAGGGAACTGCTTTTCAAATGATCCCGGAGAATGGGCGTAATCGATTACTGCGCTGAAGGGCTGACCAAGATCAACGGAATATATTCGACCGGTAAGTGGTTCGATTTCCGGAAGAAATCCGGCCAGTTTTTCAGGAGAAATTCCGCTTACCTTCCATGCTGCCAGAAGAGCGGCAAGACAGTTCGTGATGTTGAATTCTCCGGCCAGATTAATTGACGCAGGGATTTTTTCCTCTCTGAAATTTATACAGAATGAATAGCCGCTTCTCTGCTTCCTGATATCTGATGCGTAAATATCAGCTTCAGGATTTCCGGAAGAATAGAATACAA
>CAZKOK010000513.1:0-3266 GCA_964554355.1 uncultured Spirochaetia bacterium
ATAATTTCCTGGATTCCTGAAAAAATCAGGTTAAGTCTGCTCCCGATATCATCGGAAGCAGATGTTGTAATACTTCCATGAGCCAGATGCCTTACCTTGCTGCCTTCGGCCGAAACAATTCCCCAGCCGGTTGATGCAAGTCCCGGATCAAGCCCCAAAATATTAATCATTCCGCGTCAGGATCAAATCCGTCAGGAATATCCAGATTGGTCGATACAGACTGAACGTCATCATTGTCTTCAAGCCGTTCAACCAGGTTAAGCACCTTTCTGGTATGTTCGTCATCAAGGGTTACTGTGGTTTCAGGAATCATGGTAACTTCTGCAACATCACTCTCAAAACCTTTCCCCGTACATGCATTTACTATATTTTCAAATTCGGCAGGATCGCAGATTACTTCGATAATGCCATCGTCTGTTGATACATCTTCTGCGCCTGCTTCGAGGGCAACTTCCAGAATATCATCTTCCGAATATTTCGAATCGTCAAAATTAAGCATTCCCTTGCGCTTGAAAAGATATGCCACACTTCCGGTAGCGCCCAGGCTGCCGCCTGCTTTGGTGAAAATGCTCCGGACTTCGGCAGCAGTCCTGTTTTTATTGTCAGTCAGAGTTTCCACAAGAATTGCAACTCCTCCGGGGGCATACCCTTCGTATACAAGTTCGGTATAATCGACACCTTCCAGATCACCGGTACCTTTTTTTATCGCTCGTACTATATTATCCTTGGGCATGTTGGAGGTCCTTGCCTTTATAAGGGCAGCTCTTAAGCGTGGATTTCCTTCCTCATCACCTCCGCCGAGTTTGGATGCTACAATTATTTCCTTGATTATTTTTGTAAAAATCTTACCGCGTTTTGCATCGGCAGCACCTTTTTTGTGCTTTATCGATGCCCATTTACTATGACCTGACATATATTCTCCTTACTGAAATTTGAGGCTTTGCTTACGCCCCTCTGTTCCTGTCATTCAGCAGATGGTAGACCGTAACATAACATATTTCCCAAAGTCAAGCATGGACAGAATTCAGCTGAAAACCGGTATTTTCCCGCTTTTCAGGATACCTGATCTGTCTGTGTCCAGTTCATTAAATATATCATAAAGAAATCTGTTTAGCACCATAATTCCTTTCCGATTAAGAAATAAATTTCCATTTTCTGAAAAAAGAAGTCTTTTCCGTATCCAGGAATCAATTGTTTCCGGGAAAAGATCATGTGGAGAAACATAAAAGCGTTTACGGAATTTCCCGATGTTCATTCCATCTTTCAGCCTGAAATTCATAATAAGATGGTCCTTCAGGAAATCTTCATAATCAAGCAGTTCAATATCCTTTTTGCCGACGAAATAACTGTCAAAATCCTTCGGATTGCTTATCCTGACAGGACCATGGTCTGAAGGCAGTGTACTTACAGCCGACGGACCGAACCCCACATATGGTTCAAGATGCCAGTATGCAAGGTTATGGCGGCAGACATAATTATCTCTGCAGTAATTACTTACTTCATATTGGACATATCCCGAGCTTTCAAGCATTGTATTGCAGGCTTCTGTAATGGCAGCAGCCTGATTATCATCCGGCATTTTAAGAATACCGCTTTTTACCTTTTCATACAGATTCGTTCCCATTTCTGCCGTCAGATTATAGACTGAAAGATGATGCGGTCTGTAGATCTGAGCTATATGAATATCACTTATAAACTCTTCAGCTGTCTGCCCGGGCAGTCCGGAAATCAGATCAAGCGACAAGACACCGTCCCAGTTTTCCCGGATATGATCAAGGACATTTCTGACGGTTTCAGCGTCAGCCTCCCTGTCAAGAATTTCAAGATAACGCCTGCTGAATGACTGGATCCCGAGACTAAGTCTGTTAATTCCATATTTTCCAATCATGTCAAGGAAATCAGGGTCAGTAAATTCCGGGTTGGCCTCGATTGTAAATTCAGTATTTTCCAGGGGATTAAGATATGAGACAGCCGTATTCAGAATTTTTTCAAGAAGATCCGGGCGGAGAAAATTCGGTGTCCCTCCGCCAATGAAAATAGTTGCAGTATTAAAATCCGTGTTTTCGGAGGCAAAGCTCCTGATTTCACTGCAGACTGCTGAAACGGTCTGTTCTGCCAGAGATTCCGGGAATCCTGCGCATGAAAAAAAATCACAATACCCGCATTTTTTCCTGCAGAAAGGAATATGGATATAAACGGCAGCAGTTTTTATCATTCTAAAATGAAAACAGGACACGGGCAATTATCCGGTCCCTTTTTACCAGACCGTAAGTGCGTGAATCAAGAGAAACCGGCCGGTTATCCCCCATCAGGAAATATTCGTCTCCGGAAAGGCTGATTACTTCCGCATCCGCTCCAAGGGGTGCCCCGTCAGAAACCTGCGGCCTGACAATTGTATAGTCATCTGTAATAAGAACTTTTTCAGAGACAAAGTTATAAGAATCAAATTTGCTTATATATGCTTCGTAGGACCTTACATAAACAGATTCACCCGGCAGGGCAATAATCCGCCTGACCTGGAAAGGGCTGCCCCACTCTTCGGAATAGCGGTATATGGCTGAAACCTTTTGAAGAGTGATAAGCCTGATATACTGATCGGCCAGTCTGAACGCCCAGGACTCTTTATTGACATGCGGCGCAAGACAGACAACCAGATCACCTCTGGCCGGTTTTTTAATAAAATCGCCGGACTTTCCCGTAAACGGATTTTTGATGCCGTATGCCAGAGGAGATACAACCACCCGTCTGCCGTTTTCAATACCAGGCTCCATTGAAACCGAATCCAGACTGTAGGAATCAATAAAAAAATATCTTATTCCCTGCAAAAGAGAACAGAAAACAAAAGTGAGAATAAAAATCTGGATTATCCGTTTATAACCCTTTTTCCTTTCCCTGTAACGGTAATAAGCATATCCGCGATTTTTCTTTACACCATACATTGTGTCATGCTTTCCTGTTTATTAACTATTTATCTGATAACACCGATACGCTGGGGAGGCCAGTATTTCACTTCAGCTTCACCAAGAACTTTTTTATAGCTTACAAGCCCGAAATACCGCCCATCATGTGAATTGTCCCTGTTGTCTCCAAGAGGAAGTATCCAGCCTTCACTTAAATAAAATCCCATATCAGCGCGGTAATAATCCCTGGCATCATACCCGGAAGAAGGATTTATTGCATGCTTCTCTTTTGAAAAATAATAATTTACAGTATAATCGCTCAGGAATTGTTCAAGAAGTCTCGGATCATCCGGCGGATTTGCCCCT
>CAZKOK010000514.1:0-3242 GCA_964554355.1 uncultured Spirochaetia bacterium
TCCATATTAACTGTAAACGGCGAAATATATGCAATTCCTGCAAATCAGAAGCGGTATGAACTGTTCGGCATTCTTTACCGCAGGGACCTTGATCCCAGGGAGGGGGAACATCCTGTAAATTCCGTAAAAACACAGGAAGAATATATGGCTGCAGTCAAATCAGCCCATAATATTGTTCCTCTTAATGTTGGAATACAGGATGCTCTTGTACTGGCCACTTCATATTTATCATTTTATGATTATCTGTACAGAAATGATGCGGGCGGGTCTTTTGTTTCGCGGAAAGAAGACGGTGTGGAAAAAATCTGCGGTATTTCATTTGCAGAGGGGATTGATGATATTTTTGTAATGTTCCGCCGATGGACAGAACTTGGATATATGCCTTTTAATACTCTTCAGAAAAATACAAATTCCGTTGATTCAATGATGGCCGGCGAAAGCGCAATGACAAATACCATGCATATCCATGATGCATATCAGTATTCAAATACCATGCTGCGCGAGCATCCGGACTGGGACCTTGGCTTCTGGGAATGGTCCGAGCCCGGAATCAAAGGATATTATGCCAGTCCGCTGCAGGATGCCCTTGCCGTTTCGGCCAATTCAAAACATCCTGAACTTGCCATAAAAATAATACAGGCCATAAAGACGCGGAAAGAATATAATAAACTCTTTTTTATGGGTCTGCCGGGGATAAACTATGCTGAAGAAGGCACAGGCGGTCAGACTTCAGACAGCTCTGCGGAATATCTGCCCTGGAATATGAGTAACTGGGCTTTCAGAAATGAACTGGAATTTACATATTTTGAAAACTTATGGAAAGAGTGGGATATACTTGAAAAAAACAGGGGCATGACTTTTGAATATAATACAGAACGCTTTGTTCCTCTTGACCTTACCGGACTTACAGAAATGCGGCAGAAACTGATTGATATTCAGTATGCAAATCTTCCGCCGCTTGAACTGGGGCTGGTTCCTGATCCGCTTAAACAGCTGGAGACATTCAGAAAGCAGATGCTCGATAACGGCTATCAGGAGTTTATTGATAAACTTAACAGTCAGCTTGAGTGAACATTAAAAAAACAGTTTTAATAAATCCAATTGACTATGCCGGACTGAATAAATGACAGTATGGAGATAGAAATGCATAATTCAAGGAAAATTGTAATTTTCTTTCAGAAATCCTTGTTGCAGTGACTCTGATCTGTTCCTGTTCCTCAATGTTTTTCAGCTGGTTTTCCATACTCAGAAATGCGTGCTGGACCTGGACAGACATTTCCATAATCATGTTTTTCATTTCATCACCGCGGAAAGACGGAATACGCAGATCGAAATCCTTTTTTCCGATTTTTGCCAGCGCTTCATTAAGCGACTTTATCGGGCGCAGCACCAGTCTGCTTAAAAAGGCCAGCGTGATTGTTATTACTATTCCGATTCCCGCAAACAGAAGAATTACGCTCATCCAGCCGATTTTATTTATGGTATTGAATATTGTACGGTCTGCATTTACAAGATGATCGCTGATATGTTCATAATCATTTACATAACCGATATATAGATTTTTATCCGGAATAAATTTATAGAAAATGATAAACGGTATCTCATCGCTGTCAAGATCCGGTTCCCTGATATCCGGGAACTTGGTCCGGCCCGTCTGATCGAATTCGGCAAAAGAGCCGGAAAAATTAATTTTTCCGGCAATATGCCGGAAGCGATTATCTATTGCCAGGAAAGTACTCCCGTCATAAATAAACAAATTCACCAGGTAAATATCATCCCGGATGCGGCTTACGATATTTTCAGTCAGCAAATCTTCATGACTGGATACATGATCAATATATGAAAAGAATATTTCCGAAATGACGTATTGGGATTCATTATGCAATTCACCACTCTCGTTCTGATATGACGCAAGCAGGGAATCCCGGAGGTGCCCCATATAAATCATAAAAGGGACATGAAAATCAGGAAGGTGATAATAAAGTGAAGAATCAGCGTAATACTGATAATTTTCCTCAACTTCATATAAAATATATGGTATCAGATTTCTGTATATATTGATATCAATTTTACATTTCCGGAATCAGGAATTGATGCCTATTTTGCTCCCGTGGCCTTTGCAAAATCCATATCAACAAATTTTTCAAGGTCAATTTTTCCGGACATCGCTGATATTTTTTCGGTAAGATATGTCTGAATTGTATCAAGATCATCAAGTACCGGAATCAGTTCAGTTGTCGACAGCTTGTCTTTCGGTTCTGTCAGTACCGAATACACTACATCATAGGTCTGCCCAAGAAATGAGGAGCCCACTTTTGCAGCCACATCAGGCTTCTGGTCTATAAGCAGGCCTGATTTAACAAGACTCTGACAAAGCTCCATTAAGGCGTCAGGATATTTTTCCTTTATTTCATCTCTGACAACAACAACGCAGCAGGGATGTTTCGGCCAGATATCCTTGGAAAGCTTGAATTCGGTCCCCAGCCCGGCTTTTATTACCTGTGTTCCAAACGGTTCTGCAACAATATAGCCCCCGACTTCGCCCTCTTCATCCCATTCGATTATTTCGGGGATCTGTGACGGAGCAACTACTTCAAAAACAACATCCTTGTCTACACCGGTTTCGAGACCTTTTTCTGTCAGCAGCTTGTCAAAAAGCATATGGTGAATTGACTGATGATAAGGAATCAGGACTGTTTTGCCTTTAAAATCTTCAATTTTCTGAATATTGGCCTTTTTATTGGCCACAATAATGCTTCCGGATTTATGGCTGAGCATCAGCATGCTGATTTTCTGTCCGGAGTGAAAAAGTTCCATGGCATAAGGAGCGAGCATAAACGCAATGTCAATCGACCCGTCCACGAGCGACTCCCCGATACTGTTCCAGCCTGTCATCGGGATTGTCTCAATACTTGAGTAGCTGAAAGTTTCATTGCCTTTGGCAAGTTTTGCACTTGTTACTCCCAGAATCAGATGGTCGGTGATTTTCAAATGTCCTATTTTCAGGACCGGTTTGTCTGCCACATTTTTCCCCTCTTTGTACCTTCTTTCCTTATAGTAAACTGACAGGTGAAAGTCAAATTCTGTCAGTTATAAACCACTGAGGGCACGAAGAGGCTGTGTAATAAGTCGATTTTGGAAATTTCGTAGTGTCGAAATATGCTGGAAAGTTTTAATTGCATTAAGAACAGACACTATATATGGAGATGCTTTGAATAAATTCCAGTTATTACACAGCCTCT
>CAZKOK010000515.1:0-3224 GCA_964554355.1 uncultured Spirochaetia bacterium
CAGCAGATTCTGATCTACAGGAATTGCGGACTGCCTTTGGAAAAAATCAGGCAGATTCTGCATGAAACCAGCCAGCAGAATGATCTTAAGACAATTCTTGTCGATCAGCTGAAGGTCCTTGAAGGCAGATTGATTGAAATGCAGCAGAGCCACTCCAGGATACAGGAAATTATTTTATCACTGGAGGAAAAACAAATGAAGGAAATTGAATTAAAGGAACGTGCTGAGCAGTCTGTACTGTCAATAAGGAAAAGGGGAGGGCATGATACAATTTCGCAAATACTTAGCGAACTTTTCACAACGGCGAATGAGCATAATCTGGAAATTATCGGACCTCATTCAATAGTGTGGTATGAAGAAAAAGATCTGACATATGATGACAACGATATGGAAGTGTATATTCCTGTCAATAGTACCGGAAATTACAGTGGAAGCTGTTTAGCTGTAAAGAACAGATGCCTTGTCTGTACCCATGTTCACAAAGGAAGTTTTTCGACAATAAGCTCAAGTTATGAAGAAATTTATGAATATCTTGCGGAAAATAATTATGAAGTTGACGGACCATTTGAGGAAAAGCCTCTGTCAGATATGCGAAGAATACAGCCTTCCGAGTTTGAAACTGAAATTTCAGTTCCGGTAAAAAGAAAACCATCATAGGGACTATATAAAAATGCAGCTGTCTTCGGATAACTGATTATTTTTTACACCAAAATCTGTTTCCGAACGTCGTTATAAATGAGGTGAAAAGAGATGATAAACAGATTAAAATTGTGGGTTTTAAACAAGGAAGCAGAAAAATATAAAAGCAGAATATTCGAATATCTTCCAGTTAAGGAGAATTTCCATGTTGCGGATATCGGCAGCGGCGGCGGTGCTTTTACTCTGGCAATGTCAGAGAAAGCCGGGCTGAATGGAAAAATATATGCTGTCGATGTTAATGCGAAAAACCTTTTTTACCTTGGCCGGAAGGCAAAAAAGGCCGGACTGGTTGATCGGATTGTGCTTACGCTGGCTGATGAGGATGACTGTGTTTTGCCGGAATCTGCCTGTGATCTTGTGTTTTCCAGAAACAGTTTTCATCATATAAATAATCCCGGTGAATATTTTGTTAAAGTTGCAAGAGCATTAAAACCATCCGGGATTCTGGCTGTTATAGATTATGACGGGACAAGAGGTTTGCCTAAATATTTGAGTCATTATACACCTCCGCTGAAAATTAAAAATATTCTGGAAAAAACAGGGTTTGTCCATAATAAAAGTTTTGATATTCTTCCCGGCCAGTCTTATCAGCTTTTCAGTAAAGCAGGATAATAATTTCGCGGAGAAAGAGTATTGAACTCCTGCTCTGCGGCTGAATTAAAAGTAAGCTATTTCAGAGGTTTATGACAAAACCACCAGTCATAACATTCCAGGCTTTTATCCTGAAGACGTTCTTTCGCTTTCCTTTCATCAATTGGCGGCGGAACGATTATTCTGTCTTTTATCAGTTCATTTTCAGGCCATCCTGCAGCGACTGCTCCCTGTTCATCAGAAATCTGCAGGGCTTTTACGGCCCTGACAACTTCATCCATATTTCTTCCAATTTCCTGTGGGTAGTACATAATCAGGCGCACTTTGCTTTTAGGATCTACAATGAAAACAGCACGTACAGTACTTGTGCCTTTTCCCGGATGAAGCATGCCAAGTTTCATGGCAATAGAGTCATTTGCTGCTACAATAGGGAATTTAATTTCAACATCCAGATTTTCCTTGATCCATTCAACCCATTTAATGTGTGAGAAAACCTGATCAACGGACATTCCGATTAACTTGCAGCCTAATTTTTCAAACTGATCATATCTTTTTTGAAATGCTACAAACTCTGTTGTGCATACGGGTGTAAAATCTGCCGGATGGCTGAAAAGGACAAACCAGCTTCCTTTTAAATCGCCTGGAATATTCATTGGACCATGTGTAGTCACTACTTTCAGTTCAGGAAATTCATCACCTAATAACGGCATGTTGGGTTTCTGTTCTTCCATTTTTTTCTTCCTCCTCTGGAATTTAAATTATACTTTTTGAAGTTTGTATTTCCTTGGTAATTATAAATTAATTATAAATGAAAATCATTCTCAATACAAGCAAATCTTAACAGTAATCATTACTAATAATGACATATTATCGATTCTGCTATATATTTGTATGGCAGAAAAGGATTGCCGATCAGTATATATCCTTTTGTATAGAAAGTATTTTCAGAACTAAATACTGTCAGTCTCCTGAAAGAAGCAGGATATCTCCTTTAGTACATCCCACATGACGGGTTATTACAGAGCATTTTGCAATAAGCAGAAAATGAATATCCCTTCTTTCTTCTGACAGGGTCTCATAATTGCCCTGACCTTTGCTGATAATCATATCGCTCTGTTTCCAGGCTTCCAGAAATTCCTGTGAACATATATCAAGGATTGTTCCCGGGGCATTGGATCCGTTAGAGATGATATTTATGCTTTCAGGGATTCCTACAGACTGGATGTCATTCATTGTACAGTCGTTGATAATTGGTTCACCCCGGACAGCCATTTTTATTTTCAGTTTCGGAAAACTGTCCTGTATTTGTTCAAGCAGTATCCGGTCAAATACTATTTCGCCGGCATTATCAGCCAGAAAAAGCAGTGATTCTGCTTTTTCCAGAGATTTCCTGAAACGGGTAAAATTGAAAAATCTGTGTTCTTCCTGTTTAATTCTGCTTTCGGTTGTTTCCAGTATTATTTTTATTTCATTATCAATATCAAGTTCTGTATTTGCGCCAAAATCAATAATATTTCCTGCAATTGACAGTTCAACTGCCTTCAGCAGAGGGTCTGCTGCTTCTTTGGCTGTTTTTTTCAGCAGAGGAAAGACAGCCAGAGCTTTACGGTTGCTTTCGTCCTTTATTTTTTTATACGGATCACTTATTCCTGTCTCTTGTTTTATTATTTCGTAAATTTCGCGGGACATTGCCGGTGGACTTGTTTCTGTGTCCAGCACGGGTACAAGTTGAGCTGTCCTGTTGATAATATTTCTTGCTTTTTGATTATCAAATCCAATAAGATCTGATGCCTGGATTATCTGTTTAAAAAAACATGGGATGCATTCAAGGTATGTTTTCATTTTTATTTTCCTTCAGGTTTTCTTGTCAGGTCAGTAACTCTTTTTTATTACTCTAATTTAACATTATAGTCAAATAATAAAAAAACGGTCCT
>CAZKOK010000516.1:0-3223 GCA_964554355.1 uncultured Spirochaetia bacterium
CCTACAGGACCTGCTATTACCGCAGAATAAAAGAAGACGGAACTCTTGAAGTTATTATTTAATCTGAAGATTGAGGAGTAATAAAATGCTTACCATCGGAATGCCTGCCGGCTCGCTTGCCGACCCCAAAAGAGGAGGAAACCTTATCGAGCTTCTGCACAATGCGGGTTTTTATACCAAAGGATACGAATCCGGCGGGCCCTCAAGTTTTTCAACGATTTCAGCCTATCTGGGCTGGGACGGACGTCCGCAGGAGTTCGGTTCACAGCTGGGCCTGGATGAAATTGATGTGGCCATCGGCGGCGACGACTGGATAAAAGAACGGGTCCTCGAATTCAGATATGAATATGACAGTAAAATCGAACTTGAAAAAGTCATGTCGCTTCAGAGGGGCGGCGTTCGAATTGTCGGCATAATTGATAACTCTCTTGATTATGAAAACCCGGCAGAGTACGTGAAGAAAGTGCTTTCCGAAAAGAAGCTGATTACAGTCGTTTCCGAAATGCCTTACCTGGCCCTGGACTGGATGCAGGGGGTCCTTGAAAAAGCCGGATTAAAAAAGGAATTCAGCAGTTTTTCGGTCCAGAAATACAAATCACCGCCCAAAATTGACAAAGGTATCGCAATTTACGAAACCTGGGGTAAAACGGAAGCCAAGGTTAAAAACGGCGGCGCCGATATCGGCCTGGAAATTACCCAGTCAGGCAGCGCCCTGCACAATTACGGCCTGAAAATAATTGAAGAAATAATGACTTCTGAAACCGGGATCTGGATAAATCCCAAACTGAAAAATGACCCGGAAAAAAAGGAACTGCTTGAAATGTTCCTGCTTAATCTTTCCGGCGCGCTTAATGCCGAAAACAAGATGCTGCTTCTTTTTAATGTCGCCAACAGCAATGCGGAAAAAGTGGAGCAGTTTATCCGTGAAAATCGCGTATTTGCAGACGAACCAACAAGAAACCAGGGCCCCTCCTTCAGCGAATACAGCCTTCAGGTCAACACGATGGATACTGAAAACCCGCTGCCCCGTATCCGCTATGAGCTTGCCAAAAGGGGTGCGCTGAATATTGATACGGTGCCGCTGGTGTCGTCGATTCAGGCGCTGGATGTGCTGGAGAAATAAACGAAGAAGATACAAGGATAAAAGACCTCACGCGACGACGCTACGGAAAGACGACGCGAGTTTTTATTGGGAGAGGAATGGTCTTTCGGGGGATGCTAAGGTTAGTGCATTAAGGTTTTAGGTTTCTCACAAAGTTCACAAAGGCACAAAGGCACAAAGCAGGATAGTCTTTACGGTCATCCCTATGTAGCCGTCTGCGATCGCTGACAGTACGGAGATTATATGGAAAAGCCCTCTTTGATAAGTAAGCTCTCCCAAAGTCCGCCAGGGACGCGAAGATTCAGCAAACTGAATTCAGCCGATTTGTTTTCGCCGGTAAATGAGGTATGACAACAGGAACATTCCAACAGAAATAAAAGTCATTGATATTATCATCAATGGTGATAAATGCAGGAACGGATTATATTCTGCCTCAAACGGGATAATAAACATTTCCGATTCCGGCAACGGGGGTACATCATACGAAAACATATCCCGGTTCCTGCTGCAGTTTCTCAGGGCCTTCTATTATCCGATAGTTACCGGTAAAGTCTTCCACTGTGCCTGAAAAACTGATTTGCCCATTGTTGAGGATCAGAACATTTTCATACAATGATTCGGTCTCTTCTATCTGGTTGGAAGAAATCAGTATCGTCTTTTCGCTGCCCTGCAGTTCCCTGAATAATGTGGATATGAGTTTTCTGCGGAACGGGTAATCGAGGCCCAAGGTCGGTTCATCAAGCAGGATGACTTCGGCGTTTATGGAAAGGACAAGGAGCCGATGGAATTTGACGCGCATACCGCGGCTTAAGGTTTTTAATTTGTCATTCTCATCAATTCCCGAGCCTTCAGGAAGCCTTATGGCTCTGTCCCCGTTCCAGCCCGGATGGCAGGCTTTATACAGGGAAAGAATTGACTTAACAGTCCTGAATCCTTCAAACTGACCGAGGTCAGGCATATAGGCCACGATATGATTAAGCCTGTATTTGTCTTTCCAGGAGTCAGGACCATTTACGGTTATGCTGCCGGAATCAGGCCTGAGCAGGCCGGCACAAAGGCTGAGCAATGTAGACTTGCCTGCACCGTTTTTTCCAAGTATTGCAGTTACTTCGCCTTTTCTGATCTGACAGTCTGCTTTGAAGGTATATTTTTTGCCGCGTTTTTTTTCTACACCTGAAAAACTAATCATTTTTCATCCTCCCCGATAATTTTTTTTATGTGCTTCATCAGTTCTTCTTTGTTTATATCCAAAAGCAGCCCCTTTTGCAGGGCTTCCGGAAGTTCTTCTTTCAGATAATCCTTCTGTTTGTTTTTTATGATTTTCTGTCTGGCGTTTTCGGATATTTTAAACCCTGTCCCCCGGATTTTTTCGGTAAGTCCCCGGTCCGAGAGTATCCTGAAAGCTTTTAAAACAGTCTGATGGTTAATCTCAAGGTCTGCGGTGACGCTGCGCATCGGAGGAAGCATTTCGCCTTCCTTTATGTCTCCCTGAAGTATCAGTTTTTCAAGATACTCTGCCAGCTGATAGAAAATAGGCGATTCTGAATTGAACTCCATTCTCATCTGAAAATCCTTTCACTGATATAGTGATACATTGCAGTGTATCACTAATTTAAAATATGTCAGGAAAAAACCACGGACTTTCGAGACAATGCTGCACATTGCTCTAGCGTCTTACAGATTATGCGGATTTTCGCGGATTTAAATTGCATTTTTCACTATTTTTTTTTAAAAAAAACCGGAATAAAATAGCGTGACAAGCATATCATCTGAAAAAGGATGAAAACCGTGAATATAAATCTCCTGGCCGGCATTTTCTCAGTTTCCTGGCTCGTAATAGAACTCTTCCTTCAGAGTCTTCTTATCAGGCATACAGACAGCAGCATGAACAGAAAGGACTCAAGGCTTTTACTGTATTTGAGCTGGCTGGCTGTTTTCTCAGGTTCGTTTTTCGGGCTTGCATTAGTCAGGAAACCTGTTCCGTTTATACATTCAGAAGTTTTAATCTTCCCCCTGACCGGCATAATTATGATAGTTACCGGTGCAGTCATCAGGTGGACGGCCATTTTCACTTTAAAAAAATATTTTACCGTAAATCTGAAGATCGCAGCCGGTCAGAAA
>CAZKOK010000517.1:0-1570 GCA_964554355.1 uncultured Spirochaetia bacterium
ATTCTCGATTCTGCCGCCCGGAGCATTTATTTTTCCTGCACCAAGACCTGTTTTCTTGTGTATAAGCAGTATTTCATCTTTTTTTCTGATAAAACAGAGAACAGCCTTTTCATCAGGGTCCCAGTTTTCCCAGTCAATCTGGTCAACATCAGTCGGGACAATTATGGTTTTTATCTCTTTTTTCGGCCCTGTTTTAAAAAGAGGTTTTTCACAGCTTTTGCATCTGGGATTATCAAAATAAAAAGTCCTGTAGAAACCGACCTTTTTCCCGCAGTCAACGCATTTGTTTCTGAAAATAAAAATATACTTCCGGAACAGGACAATGGCACCGATGGTGACAAGTCCTGAAAAAATAATATATTTATCTGACAGAAAATTTCTGTAAAAGAAGATAAGTGTGACATGAAAGAAAAAGAGTATGCCGCCCAGAATCAGTGTGGAAAGCCGTTTTTTTGTTCCGGCGGCAGCGTTTTTCCGCTGGGTCATATTAAAAATAAGCACGATAAGCAGTAAAATTGCACTTGGTATCTGTAGTGTAAGCGAAAGCTGATGCATAAAATCAGAGTATCAGCAAGACAGAATTCAGTCAATTCGGATTTCTGACCGACCCTGCAAATAACAATAATTTTTTCCGGTTATTTTAAAATGAAAGCTTTCATTACCAAAAATCATGTATTAAAATAAATCATAAAAAAATAACTGGCGGTTGATATGAAAGAATTGTACAGTGATCCGGCGACGGATGTTTTTCTTAAAAGCCTGGGATTTCCAAAGGTACAGGTGCATCATTCATTAAATCATTTTGATTTCAGCAAAGAGGGGCGCAGGATCCTGGTTATCGGCCCGATGGGTTCAGGCAAGACGGAATATTCAGCCAGGGTCTGGCGGGATTCCCGGATTGCACTCAGGAAGTCTGATATTGTGAAACAGTTGACCAAAACAGGAGATGCCGACCGCAGGGAAATTTTTTTTGTACGATCGATACTGGATGCGCGGCGTTTCCAGGATTATCCCGAAGATGCGCTGGCATACAGGGGCGGATATGAACGCTGCGGCAACAGAATAGCACGAATAAACGATTCATTTGAGCTTGAAGACCTGCTGGAACAGAATCCGACTGTCGGTACATGGATCATTGATGAAGCTTCGTTTTATGATGAAAGGCTGGCGTATGTAATAAAAAATGCCTCCAGCAAGGACGGCCTTACCTTTGTTTTCCCTTCGCTTGTACTCAATTTCAGGCGCGATATATTCAACCCGACTGCACGGTTCCTTCTTGAACAGGCAACAGATGTGTTTCCCCTTACAGCCTACTGTGAACATGAGGACTGCATAGTCGATTCATTTTACACCTATCGCTATTACAGTATCGATGGTCAGGAATGCCCTGCTCTATATTTTGACCCGCTTATTATAATCGGGGGCGACAATACCACGAATAACCCCCTCCAGCCCAATTACTGTACGCGCTGTGATGATCATCATTATCTGCCCGGAAAGGAATATTATTTTATTTTCATTATACTCATGGGCTTATTTGGAGTTTTTTATGTTATTGATAGAGTTTGGC
>CAZKOK010000517.1:1580-3221 GCA_964554355.1 uncultured Spirochaetia bacterium
CGCGGAAGACCATCAGAGCCTTGCCCAGGAGCTGTGGCACATTAAAAATGATATTGAAGGATCGCTTCTGTACCGGCACATCAATTCAAAGTACAGCGGAAATCCGATCTATCTTAATTCACTGAAAGTCCCCTGTATCGCCGAAAAAGCGCTGATATATCTGTTTGCCGAACAGAACCTGGTAAGTGAACAGCTGGTAGTCCAGCTGACCGGGTCACTCCATCTTGACCGGAAATATATAATGTCCACCCTGGATGACAACCGGAGAGGAATAAATCTGGACCAGTATCAGCTGCCCCTGTAATTATGAATTATGAATGATGAATTATGAATGGGGAACCACGATTACACGAATGGGGACAGAGTCCCGGGAAGAGTCAAAGGTGTGCGCCAGCGATCGCTGGCGTACACCTTGTATTTTTGCTGGAAATAATGGGGACAGACCCCCTGCGGGTTTTACAGATAAAAGGAGTTTTTTATGTTTCAGACAATAATTACACCTGCAGCCGGAAAAAGGCTCATAGCAGAGGCAATCTGCAGTGAAAAAAATTATAGAAATGCGCTTAAGAACAATACTGTTGTCATTATCGCGGGGACAACCAATGGTTATCTTGCAGAGGAAACGCTTGAATTTCTCGGAAATAAGGAGGAATTCAGCAGAAAAAGGTTCTTTCGCGGAATAACCATATCGCCGGGAGTAAAAACAACGGACAGGGGTCGTCTTCCCGATGAAAGCAGTTTCCCCGGGGATGTTGTTATTGAAAAGGGGAAATGGCTGAAAGGAAAAACTATTTTTGATGTTATTGATGATCTGAAAGAAGGCGACATAATCTGCAAGGGTGCAAACTGCATCAATCAGCCTTCCGGAAAAGCCGGACTTTTAATCGGACATACGAAAGGCGGAACAATAGTGGCTGCACTGCAGGCTGTAGTCGGGAGAAGAGTCAGGCTGATTATTCCTGCCGGTCTTGAAAAACGAATTGATGAAGATATCGATAATGCAGCTTTTTTTCTGAATAAGCCGGGGGCCTCAGGTCCGCGTCTGCTGCCTGTAAACGGAGAACTTGTAACAGAACTTGAGGCTGTAAAAATGCTGTCCGGCGCAGAGGCCAGGCTTGTTTCCGCCGGAGGGGTATGCGGCGCGGAAGGATCGGTCTGGCTTGCCGTAAGCGGCGGCGAAAAGCAGGAAAAAGCGGCAAAAGAGATTATTAGCAAGATAAGCAATGAACCTCTTTTTTCTTTTTAGTGATTTTTTTAAATGCAGAATAAAAGAACACAATCTTTGGGGTATCCGGAAAAAGATACAAAATAGGTTTTACATTATCACTTTCGCTTTGTAGAATTAAAAAGAAAGGGTATCCGGGTGCATATAATCGATTTGATAAACAAAAAAAAGCAGAAAAAGCCCATCAATAAAGACGAAATCAGGTTTTTTGTCAACGGCGTGGTAAAGGATGCTTTTCAGGATTACCAGGTTTCATCGCTGCTGATGGCAATATGGTGTCAGGGTATGACCCGGGAAGAGACCGTTGAGCTGACTCTGGCCATGGCTGAATCCGGAGAAATGATTGATTTGAGTTCCATCCACGGTATCAAGGTCGACAAGCATTCAACCGGAGGTGTTGCCGATACCACTACACT
>CAZKOK010000518.1:0-3219 GCA_964554355.1 uncultured Spirochaetia bacterium
CCGGAATTTCTGCAGGCTCTGCGTTCTCTGCGAGAAATTAAAATGAAAGGGCGCTTCGAATGGGTCCCCGCCTTCGCGGAGCCTGATTCTGAATCAGCTCCGCCCTGATTCTTCTGACCCCGGCCGAAGAAGACTGTTCCTTGGTAATTTTAAACCGGCCCAGCTCCCCGGTATGTTCGACATGCGGGCCGCCGCAGACTTCCCTTGAAAAACCGCCGATGGAATAAACTTTTACTTTTTCTTCGTACTTTTCGCCGAAAAAGGCAAACGCGCCGGCATCCCGGGCCTGGTCGATGGTCATTACTTCCATTGATACGGGAAGGTCTTTTTCTATCTGCTCGTTTACTATCTTTTCAACTTCTGCAATCTGCTCATCCGTCATTTTGTCAGGATGGCTGAAATCGAAGCGCAGCCTTTCAGGGGTGATATTGCTTCCCTTCTGCATTACATGGTCGCCCAGGACCATATGCAGGGCCTTGTGAAGCAAATGTGTTGCAGTGTGGAGTGCTGTCGTCATTATCGAATGATCGGCAAGCCCGCCTTTAAAACTCTGTTCGGAGCCTTTTTTGGAGAGTTCCTGGTGCTTTTTAAAGGCTTCTTCAAAACCGTTCCGGTCGACTGTCATACCGTGTTCTTCGGCCAGTTCTTCGGTCAGCTCGATCGGAAAGCCGAATGTGTCGTACAGTCTGAAGGCTACCCTGCCCGGCATCTCTTTTTTAGGATTTTTCATAAGGTTCGGAAGAAGTTTTTCAAATTCGGCTTCGCCTTTTTTAAGAGTGGCGAAGAACCTGTCTTCTTCATTTGACAGTTCACTTAAAACCTTTTCGGAGTTTTCAACAATAACAGGGTGAACATCCCTGTACATATCAAGGACGATTTCGGCAACCATCGAAAGAAAGTTGGTTTCAATCCCGAGTTTTCTTCCGTGCCTGACTGCCCGCCGGATAAGTCTTCTGAGGATATATCCCTGGCCTATATTTGAAGGCAGGACACCTCTTTCGTCTCCGAGGATAAAGGTTGAAGTTTTTATATGGTCCGAAATGACCCTGATTGACTGGTCGGTTTCGGGTCTGTCCCCGTATTTTATTCCGGACAGTTCTTCGAGTTTTGCGATAATCGGAATGAACAGTCCGGTTTCATAAACGCTTTTCCTGCCGTTTAGTACCGTAACAGTTCTTTCCACACCCATTCCGGTATCCACGCATTTTCTTGAAAGCTGTGCGTAAGAACCGTCTTCCTGCTGATTGTACTGCATGAATACATCATTCCAGATTTCCAGGTATTTGCCGCACGAACAGCCTGGACGGCATCCGGGACTGCATGCTTCCCTTCCCGTATCGATAAACATTTCGGTGTCCGGACCGCAGGGCCCGCGTCCCGAGCCTGTCGACCACCAGTTGTCTTTGCGCGGCAGAAAATGTATGCGTTCTTCGGGAATCCCCAGAGACTTCCAGACTTTAGCCGCTTCTTCATCCCGTGGAACTTCATCGTCTCCTTCAAAAACAGTTACCGAAAGTATATCTTTATCAAGGCCCAGCCATTTTTCCGACGTAAGGAATTCATAACTCATTGTAATGGCTTCTTCCTTGAAATAATCGCCGAGCGACCAGTTCCCGAGCATCTCAAAAAAAGTCAGATGCGACGGGTCGCCGACGGATTCGATATCGCCCGTACGGATGCATTTCTGGTAATTGACCAGCCTTTTCCCCGCGGGATGTTCCTCGCCGAGAAGGAAAGGCACAAGCGGATGCATGCCGGCCGTGGTGAACAGTACGGTCGGGTCGTTTTCGGGAATAAGCGATTTCCCCTGGATTACGGTATGGTTTTTCGATTTGAAAAACTCTATGTATTTGTTTCTGAGTTCGTTAGCGGTCATGGACGAATAGTAAAAATATGATGATTATCTGTCAAGTGTCTGCGGCTGTTCACAAAGATGCTTTTAAGAAGAGCTCACGCGACGGGCGCTAAGATTAAGGCGACGCTACGGGTTTTAGGTGAGGGATGATGGATCGGGCTTCCGGGGGAGGATAGTCGTTGGTGCAGCGCATATTTCTCGTTATGCAGTGCAAAAGCCGCAATGCCGGCTACTCAATAAGTTTAAAATATTTTTTCCATAATTCAAAATCTTCATTATCATGCAGTGCCCACAATTTCTCTTTTCCAAGTTTATCAATAAATTGAAAAATCGTTAAGTTATCATACCGGCTATAACCTGTTTAAATATATTGAAGCTTGTCTCCTTTTTTAATTTCGTTTTTAGAAAAAACGCCACAATCACTTATAGCCAAATAAAATTTATTTTCCATAAAGGGAGAACCCCTAAATGATGGGATCCATTTATCCATAATAAGTCCTTTTGCATTGCATATAACGTTTGTGTTTGCGACGTTCCCCGAGCCCAACCGGGGCGAGGGGAATGTGGGTGGAAGGTTGCGGTGTTCCGCAACCTGGAACCCTGAGCACCCGCAGGCCGCTAGGCCGAGGAGCGGAACGCAAACACGGTGTAGATGAAGAACACTGCTTAGGACTCTTTCTTATTTCTTAATATTATAAAATATTTCCCGACTTTCTTTTTATAATTTTCATATTCTTTTCCAAATTTCTTAAGCAACAATTCTTCTTCAATTTGAATACGTTTTGAATTTACGTATATTGCCATAACCATTCCAGAAATTAAAAGTAACCAACTATGTGTAATTAGAAAAAGGCTAATATGTAATAATGGAAAAGCAACGTAAGTTGGATGACGGGCAAAAGCATAAGGTCCAGATGTTATTAATTTATGGTTTTCATGTAATTTTAATGGTCCGTGGTAATTTGAGCCTAGAGATATATGTATCCACCAAAAGAGGCAAACTACAAGAGAAAATAGTATTAAACCGGAAATATGAAGAGCTAGATTATAAGGTATAAAAAAGTATGGAATAAAACTAAGGTTGAAGATCCAATAAATGATACAGAAATAATAAATAAGTGAACAAATTCCGCGGAAAAAATATCCGCTTTTTATTTCGTTCTTTACATCCTTTAGAGTTACATTATGAGCTTTTTTTGCCTTTTTTAAACCATAATTTGCAGAGAGAATTATAAGAATATATCCAGTAACCATTAGAATAATGCTAAATATTTTCAATTTCATAATATCTCCCAGAAAATTCAGTGTTTTTCATCTAACGTCCCGCGCATATATGACCTTTTTTATTTTGCCGAAAAGCGAGC
>CAZKOK010000519.1:0-3215 GCA_964554355.1 uncultured Spirochaetia bacterium
CTAGAGCGCGTGAATGGCATTCACGAGGTCAGGGGTTCAATTCCCCTCACCTCCAGTCCTGATAATTCGAGAAACAGTTATGAGTAATAAAGACATGTTTTCCGGTGATATTGATCCGGAAATCGCAGAATTAATGGGAATAACCTCAACTTCTCCATCTGCTCCCGGTCCCGAATTCAATGAGCTGTTTGATGAAAACCAGCCTGCGAAACCGGCTGAAAAAGAAGACGTCAGCATTTCACGCAATAAATTTGAAAATATCAAAAAGATCGATGAAAAAAGTAAAAACCTTTTTTCAGATAAGAATTATTACAAAAAAACACTGGCTGCCGGAGGTGATTCAGCCAAACGTCTTCATTCATTTCTTTCAAGTTTCATGAGTACTGAAGATCCGAAAGACCGCTCGATATACCGCGGCAAGCTTATCGCCGCATACTGGAACTTCGCCGAAAATATAACCAGAAAAATCCACAAAGGCCTTGGTATAAACGGTCAGCTGGTCCTCAGGTTCGGCCTTGTCCATCCCGGAATTCTTTCCCGGGAACAGCAGGATATGATTTCCAGAATCATTATGGAAAATAACACCGGAGAGCCTGTACATTATGTGGATGAATGGCTTAAAAAAGTAATTTCCGGATCCATCAACACTTCAGCAACAGATGAAACAAAATCCATAAAACAGCATACAAACAAAAAAGTACATTCCCAGCTTGAAAATCTGCGGGGACAGCAGTCATTTCATACCGGCATTATCAGAAACAAGGTTTCCGAAATGGAAGCAATGGAACATACCCTGAAATCAAATGCTGAATTATTATTGCACCATATCTCGAGACAGGACCTGGATGATATAATAGTCGGCTACACCGATGAGCAGAGAAAGGCCGTTTCCGAGATGCAGAACCTGCTGCGGGACCTTCTTAACAGGGACCGGGAAGTGGCAAAATCAGAACGCGACCTTAAGGGCATCTATGATCAGATGAATGAACTTACAAACAAGGCTGATTCGCTTGCCGGAATTGATATGGTTGACACAAAAGATATTGCAGCAGAATTCAATACCATACGGCAGATGCATAAAATGTGCGTTGGCCGCCAGGGAAATCATGTCCCTGTACTGATTAAAAACTATTTCAGACCAGTCCTTCGTGAAACAGGGATACGGGAAGTCGTAATTAATGAACTTGCAGCCGTGGAAGCCCTGGACCCCGATCTTTTTATGCGTACTTTTAAACAGCAGACCAACAGGATAGTGCCCCATATTATCCTTGTTCCCTGCTACGGCGAAAGAGGAATCTGCTGGGAACCTTTTGAAAGGTTCAACAAAGCCTCCAGCCGCGGAAGAATTGCCCTGCCTATATTTTCAAAAGACATCAAAACGGCTGTCATTACAGCCTGCGGCGACCTCCGCTGGCAGGTTGCCAAGGAAAAGGCGCAGCATTACTGGATGGAAGAAGGGCTTACAGGCAGATATTATCAGTGGTTCACTGCAAAAAAAATCCGGGGAGACGTAAAAGAGTTTTTTATTCAGGATTATATTCTCTGGATAACAAAAGAGAGTGAAGGCACGCAGAAACTGGATCGTGAAGTCAGGGCAATTTTCTGGAGATTTGTGCCGTTTCCGCAGGAATTACGGGATCTGCTTAAAAACCGCGGATTTGTATACAACGACCTTTACCGGAAAGACATCAACCGGGCGATGTCGGACGGATATTGATCCGGATGATTACACTGAGGAAACTCTCATCTCTGAAACACGGCACACGACTGCGAAAAGCAGCAGATATTTTCTATCTGGCAGCAAGAAATCTCGAATCCGGCGAACTGCGGGATTTGGGCTATCTTGGAGAATTATGCTGTTTTCTTATTGATGATCCGGAAAATTCTCAAATAGCTGATCAGATAAAAGAGAAGAGAGTCTGCCTTTCTTCGGGAAAGGAGACAGTCCGCTGCCTTGATTCATTATATTATATTCTTCAGAGATTCTCGGGAACAGCGCCTGCAGACTGGGACCTTAATTACAGAGACGTTAAATTCAAAAGCAGAATTCTTCCAGGATCACTTTATCTTGACGATATACGCTCTCCGTTCAATGTAGGGGCGGTATTCAGAACGGCAGGTTATTTCGGTATAGGAAAAATCATTCTTTCAGCCGACTGCCCTTCTCCTGAACATAAAAGGGCCATGCGTACAGCTATGGGCACGATTGATTCAATTTCCTGGAAATATTCTGCTGTTTCAGAACTTGAGGGGAATATCTTTGCCCTTGAACTTGGAGGGACTGACATTTCTCAATTCAGTTTTCCGGAAAACGGAACCATGATAATCGGCTCCGAAGAACTGGGTATTTCCGCCGCAGCAAGGACTGCAGCGGAAAAATCATACGGCATCGTATCAATTCCCGGATACGGGCAAAAAGGATCACTTAACCTTTCCGTGGCGGCCGGAATAGCAATGCACTGGTGGGCAATGTCTTCAGGAAGCAGACAGGCTTAACGGTGCAGCGCTTTATCTACAGCATTCCTGTCAAATCCGATAATTATTTTTCCATTTATATCAATTACCGGAACACCCATCTGTCCTGATTTTCTAACCATCTCTTCTGCTTTTTTTATGTCACCGGCAACATTATAATCTTCATATCTGATATTGTTTTTCCTGAAATAATCCTTGGCCATATTGCAGTATGCGCAGCTTGGTGTTGAATAAATCTTTACTGACATGACTTCCTCCTTGTCTGTATCTCAATATATCTATATATAATATATCATATATATAAGACAAAGACAAGTTCTTTTTAGATTTCTCCTGAATTAATTGTCTTCAGATTCTTTCGAGTTCTCTTTCAAAAGCTTCGGCAAGACGGGTTTCCACAAGATCAAACTGCTCTCTTGACTTGATGCCGAAGAAATAGAGGGCCTGCCTGTCAATCTGATCATAGTCAATCAGTTTTGACTGAACATTGCAGATCGTATTTGAAAGATAGACCGTGTAAACAACATCCTGAAATTCTTCGGGAGCTTCACCGGGAAAATGATGATAGCGGATAGCTGCAATAAGGGAATCGGGAAAATTCCACTTTTCGGCAATTTTCGCGCCTATTTCGGAATGATCAAGTCCTGCAGAAAGGTCTTCAAGCAGATTCCTTTTTATATCCCGGTTTTTGCAGAAATTATTTATTTTTTCCAGAAGGTTCGGGTGGACACTCTGGAAAA
>CAZKOK010000520.1:0-3212 GCA_964554355.1 uncultured Spirochaetia bacterium
ATGGAGTCGCAAGAACAATTGCACTTGTTGACATTGTTCTGAAGTGCCTGATGGCTACTTTCCCGTCATCTGCAAAATCAACTTCATAACGTATCGGATTATCAAACCAGGCGCCTAGTATCGTCGGATCATTCCAGGGCATTACCGGTGCGCTTCTTGCGGCTGTTGCGAATGCATCAGGACCCCTGTTCATATATCTTTTCAGCATCAGGTTGGTCAGAGCCATATAGTACTCTTTTTTCTGTGCGCCATTAATATCGGAATGAAGCCATTTGAGATACCTGTTGTTGCTGTCTGTAAGAAAATTTATCATGTTCTCGGCGTTTTCAGGAGGAACGGTATTTAGTATTCTGATTAATGCATTCTCATCAGCATTGCCGGTAGCTCCATCAAGCAGATTCTGAATCATGACTACTCTTTCAAACTGGGTAAGCACCAAGGCTTCATAATCAGTCATGGTTTCGGCAAAGTCTTCAATTCTGCCTGCATTTTCTTCAGTATCCCTGAATAACAGAATAAAATCACTCATTTCGGCACTTGACCGCAGATCGCTGACTAAAGAGGTAATCGGTGGTACATCCGACGTTACTTCCAATTCATGTATGGCATTTTCAAGCATTGAATCAATCGTTCTTAAATCTTCAAGGCTCAATTCACCAGGATCCTCCAGTCTCCTGAAAAAAGCCGCTTCTCCGCGCTCTGCTCCGAACAAATCTTCACCGAGTGCTGAATAATAGGATGATAAAGGCCTCATATCAGGATTAGAAGTTCCAACTGCATGGACATAAATATTATCCCTAAGATACCTGGTTCTATCCATAAATATTCTGTAGAGCTCTCTTATGCGGTAGCAATGAGCACTCCTCTGACTTGTAAAAGTTCCCTGTAATACCATCTTTTCAACCTTTTGAAAACATTGACATATATTTCATCAATATCTCGTTTCTGTCTTTTTCTGATGCTACGGCTATTTGATCCTGGATATTCTCTCTGAGTCTCTGGTATGCCATCTCGACAAATCTTCTCTTTTCTTCTACAGTCAGCACAACTGTCTTTCCGGATGAAAAATATATCCTGTAGGCAGGAGCCTTGCAGGTATCCCTGAAATCATCGATCGTTCCGGATCCTTTTTCACCTACGCCTTTTCGCAACCCTTCGCTGCCCCCTGCTCCGCCCGATTGACTGCTGTAGCTGTTTTGTTTCAGTTCAGATCTGGAAAGGTTAAACAAATTTTTATCATGTAGTTTCTCTTCGACACGTGACGCGCCGGCTTCCAGTTCGCTGAGGTCTTCGAGATAAACCATCCTCGCATTGTTTTCATATTGTATTACATGCTGAAGCTCATGAGCCAGCAAAGCAATCCCCTCTTCAGTATGAGGAAGAAACGTTCCATCGCGAAAATAAATATCATTTCCGATTGTCAGTGCTTCAGCGTTCTGCTTTCTGGCAATATTATTTGAGTATGGTCCCGTATGAATACGAACCATTGATAAATCTTCGCCGAACACATGCTCAAATTTTGATCTTAAATCAACATCCAAATGCTCAATTCTGTCGTTCCCGGGATTTATATCACCGATCGAATCCATATCTACAAAATAGTTGGCATCAGGAACAGCAACTTTGGATGTTGCAATCATATGAATCAATGCTTTGTAATAACTGTATGCAGAAAGACTGCTCTCGGTTAATATCCTTACTTGATATACAAGCGGACCATATTCAAAATTAACCATAATTCCTTCCCTTCCTAAAAGGCCTCATCCTTGGCTTTCTTTATGACTTCATCCACCAACTCATCAACTACCTGATCAATATAATTTTCACCCTGATCATTGGATTTGTTACCGTTTTCGGCTCCGCTTCCTCCACCTTCCTGTCCTTCGGCTTTGGCCAGCGTCGGCTGCTTTCTCGGCGATGGCATATCGCCGATGTTCCTCTTATCCATCTCGTAATTCGCATTAATCCTGGCCAGTTTCGCTTCCTCCGCACTCTGCGGCATTTTGGGGCCCGGTTTGATGTTGATGCTCGGGAACTGCCGGGTCATGTCCTGGGGTACCGCAGGTGCCTGCGCGGGCCGCGGTGCCTGTAAAGGCGCCGTGTTCTGCGGGGCCGTCATTCCAAGGGGCTGCGAGGCCGGCAGACCAGGGAATTGTGCAGGTACGGTTGCAGCCGGAGCCTGTCCTGCCGACGGGTTTCCCAGGTATCTTGACGATGACGCAAAGTCAAGGGACATCGGGGTCTGATTCGCGGATTGACCATAATGCGGAAAGGGCGTGGGTACGGGCGCTGCTGAAGGCATACCTGCTCCTGCGCCGACGACGTCCAGGTCGGTTGTGAAAGTATTTACGTGCGTTCCGCCTGATCCTGTGGTTACCGCGTAGGCCAGTGTTGTAAGTCCTGCTCCTGCTGCCGCTTTGGCGGATACCGGGAGTACCTTTGGTTTTGCTTCAGGTACTTCGGTTTTTTTCGGGGTTATTTCAATGCTGTTAGTCTGTACAGCGTTGCTGTGCATGGACTGCGCTATAGCAGCGCCTTCCGAACCGCTTAAGCCCAGCCGCTTGAGCGACTTGACCAGTTCGGGGTTTGAACTGTGGGCCGGTCCGTTGGTTTTGGCAATGCTGTGCTGTCCTGCGGGTATCGGCGTGCCTTTTCCGGATGCGGAGTATGTTCCTCCGGCGCCTTTTATCGTATTTTTTATTACCGATGAAAGCGACTGCTTTTTCGCTGCAGATGACGGCGATTTCAGGTTTTTTATTAAGAAGATCAGGGAGTTATGTTTACCACGGCTTGCATAGCAAAGGTTTGGGGCGGTTCACGGATGGGGAAGATTGGTTTTGTATTACCTGGATAGTCGTTCCCGCTAACGCGGATAAGCTATTTTGTTTGAGCTTTAAAGAGTTTAGCTTAAGAGCATCCCTCCTCTTGTTTTTTTAATTGTACTTTCCGTTTTTATTAAGCTTTCGCGAGAATGCCTCCGGCATTCCGCTAGCGCACGAACATCCCTTCGGGATGTCGTAAATCAAGAACAAGACGAGTCCTCTTTTCAAGAGGATTCTTGACTAACAAAAAAGCGGAACAGTCTTTCATGAAGAAAAATATAAGGAGGTGCTGCATGGCAGTATTGTTGCACAAAGAACTATCAGACAGGGTTCTGGGGGCGTTGTTTTCCGTCCACAACATCCTCGGCCCGGGTTTGCTGGAAAGTGCTT
>CAZKOK010000521.1:0-3212 GCA_964554355.1 uncultured Spirochaetia bacterium
GTATACTGACAAAAGAAGCTTTACTGTCCATATTCTTTGGAGGTCATTAATGGCAGACGGTTTTTTCCGCCGGATTTTCACTCCCGCTTTTTCTGCAATCCCGTGCCGGACAATGGACCTGAGTGATGACCTGATTCTTGTAATCGACAGAAATGATAAACTTGTCCAGGCAAATAAAACGGTCTGCGTCATATTTCCGGACAGGACAGCTTTGTTTAAACGCGGTGCAGCCCTGAAGGATGTTCTTCCGGAAATAAATGATGAAATTCTTTCCGACCCCCAGCTTCAAAGCGAAGTTTTTGTAAACGGGGCTGTTTATCTGGTTAAAAACCGGCCCGTCCGTGACCGCCGCGGAAAATTCAGATACAGGATTATTTATCTTTCGGATATCACAAAACAGAACAGCCTGCAGAAACAACTCCAGAAGACTGAACTCGAATGGAGTGAAAAGGTCAGGGAACGTACCGAACAGCTTGAAAAGACGAATACAGTCCTGCTTAAAGAGATTGATGATCATAAAATGTCTGCAAAGAAACTCAATTCCTTCCTTGATGACAAGAACATGCTTCTTGCAGAAGTGCATCACAGGGTTAAAAATAATCTTCAGGTAATTATCAGCCTGTTTTCGCTGCAGAAAAAATACATAAAAGATGAAAACACAATGGATGTATTCAGGACAGCTGTTTCGCGGATTGAGTCGATGTCCCTGATTCATGAACAGCTTTTTCAGTCTGATAATCTTTCAAATGCCGATTTCGGCCGCTATATAGATGATCTTGCCAAGATCCTGATTAAGTCCTTCTGGACAGGAAAATATCCTGTAATTTACCAAAAGGAAATAAACAATGTTTACCTGGATATTGATACGGCCATTACCTGCGGTCTTTTAATAAATGAGCTGATAATAAATATTCTTAAACATGCATTTAAGCCTGACAGCAGGAAAAACGAGATTTTCATTTCTTTCAGATCAAATGAGACAGGTCCTGAAAGCGAGTTCGGCACCGGATTCGGATTTGAAATCAGGGTGAAAGACAACGGGAAGGGAATGCCTTCAGGCTTTGACGTTCAGAAAAGCACATCTTTCGGTTATAAGATAATCAGGACCCTTGTAAATCAGCTTAACGGTACAATTTCGCTGAAAAATGCCGGGGGAACAGAAGTTACAATAAATTTCTGATATTTCCGGCGGTTTTAAATTTCCCGGATTACCTTTTTTTCCCTCTTGGAGAGAGCCTGTATCCGGTATATAGTATATATACCAGGTTTTATGATGAAATCACTAAGGATAAAGCTGCTGTTACAGTTGGTATTTTTTACTCTCGGGATTCCTGTCTGTGCAGAAGATCAGGCAATGCGTGATGCGAAGCTCCTGATTGTAATAAATACGCAGGATAATACTACCGACGAATATGTGCCGGTAATTGAGGACATTGTCAGGATTGAATTTGAGCAACTGCGGCTTCCTGCCTTGATATATTGTCCCGAAAATGAAGCGGATTTTATTCTTACAGGAATTTACAGCCAGAGGGGGGGAATGCTTCAGATTGAATTTGAATGGTACGATGTCGGATATGATACCGTAACAGAAACGGTTTCTGCAGAGGTTACAGTCAATCTGTCTCTTGATCAGCAGATCAGCAGGGTTGTCAAAGGGCTGGCTGAAAAAGTGAGAAGCCGCATTGAGGAATTCCCTTTTATGGAATCGGAAGTTTCCGATGAAAACGCTGTTACGGAAGAAACAGGGCCTGCTGCCGGAGAGGAAGATACGGAGGAACAGATCACTGCTACTGAAATTCCGGATGAGGAAATTCCTCCAAATGATGAAATAACGGGACCGTCAGGGTTATATGAAATTTCCGCCGTGCTGTCTCCGTTTATTTCTGTAGGAACAGTAAGTGATTTCTTTCAATTGGGATTCCTTGCGGAAGTATACTGTGATTTTATATTCCTGATGGATTCTGGAAATCTTGCAGCCGGACCGGTATTCGGTCTTAATACCTTTTCCGTGGAAGCAACCGGAACTGGTCCTCATTTTATGATTCCTGTCGGTTTCCACTGGGCGTATATGTACAATTTTACAGAAAAATTTGATTTTTTTGTCAGAATTGCCTTGGGTCCGTCTTTTTTTGTGATAAATTTAAATGAAGAGACCCTGGCAAAAACTGTGTTCTTTTTATCCGGGGCTTTAGGTCTTGATTTTCAATTCTTCGAAATGTTTTTACTTGCCATAAATGCCGGATATTATGTATTTTTTGAGAAAGAGAGTCCTGTAATGGGCTTTACGCCGGGAATATCCTTTAAATTCAGGACGGAGCTGGACTGGTGAAGACGAAAAGACCAAAGATAACATTCATTATCCTGCTCCTGATGATTTTCCTGTTCTCCACCTGCGATGACTTTTCCCTGTATGAAATACTCGGGAAAACGGAACTTGATTTAAGCCCCGAACTGATAGTCCTCCAGGCTAACAGCCAGTCGCAGTTTGCGGCCAGCGGGGGAGAACCGCCTTATCTGTTTTCCAAGTTTTCAGGAGACGGCACGGTTGATCCGGATACCGGATTATATCTTGCGCCGTCTTCCCAGACAAATGCAATAATTTTTGTAGAAGACAATGAAGGAAGTACTGATAATTCAACAGCTGTTGTTATAGAACCGCTGATTATAAGTCCGAATTCCCGCAGCATTCCGTTTGGAGAATACTATAATTTTGATGCTTCAGGCGGGATGCCGCCATATGCTTTTCAGATTCAGATTGTTGAAGGGGACGGGAATCTGGATATTATTGATTCGGATACGGTAAAATTTGAACCTGTTTCCGCTCCCGGAAGTGCCGTTCTTCAGGTAACCGACAATTATGACAATATGGCGTTTGCCCAGATTACCATTACAGAAGCCGGTGCCTTGATAATAAATCCGACCAGTGCAGTTGTTACAATAAATGGGGAAGTAGATTTTATTGCTTCCGGAGGAACTCCTCCTTATATATTTGATTTATATGAACCTATAGGTATTAATGATGAAATTGTGGATCAGAATGCAACTACTACCAGGTATTTTGCATCAGACGAAACCGGAATAGCGACAGTAAGAATTACAGACTTAGCGCTTGCAACGGCTTTGGCTACAGTTACAGTTAATCCGGCAGAACCTCTGCAGATCAATCCTTCATCGCTGGAATTGGTAATAGACACATCCTATACATTTACCGC
>CAZKOK010000522.1:0-3208 GCA_964554355.1 uncultured Spirochaetia bacterium
GACTTGTGCTAAAAAATTATTTACAGGGAGTCCGCGCGTAGCGCGTTAGTTCAACGTCTAATATCCGCACTCGGTTTCTGATATTTATTCATATCCGAAACTTATTGCGGATAATAGATTTTAGCCCCCTCACTCAAATCTGTCAAATGATGTCAGCAAGTCTTACAGATCTTCCATTTTCCAGGAATCCATCGGGCTTCTGATGTTCAGTATTTTTTTCCGGGTAACATGTGTATAGATTTCTGTTGTTTTTATGCTTTTATGCCCGAGGAAGTCCTGTATATATCGTATATCTGTGCCGTTCTCCAGCAGGTGTGTTGAAAATGAATGCCGGAGGGAATGAAATGTTACCTCCTTTTTTATGCCGGCTCTTATGACGGCATTCTCAAAGACTTTTTGCGCAGTGCGTTGCGAAATATGCGAACCGGGTTTCTGTCCTTCGAAAAGCCAGTTGTCCGGAGAATAAGCTTCTGTATATTTCTTCAGGCAGGTAATTGCAGCATCAGACAATATTGTATATCTGTCCTTTTTCCCCTTGCCGGCTTTTATAAAAATTGTTTTTCTCTGGAAATCTATATCAGCCGGCTTCAGTCTTACTGCATCACTGACCCGCAATCCTCCTGAATAGGATAATATTAACAGAGTCTTGTGTTTCAGGTTGTTCGCTGAATTAAAAATATCGATCAGTTCCTCGCTGTTGAGAATTACAGGAAGTTGATGTTCCTTCCGGGGGCGCGGGATTTCGTAAATAAATGTTTTGTTCAGAATTTTTGCATAATAGAATTTCAGGGCATTAATCTGAATATTTATAGTAGAATTTGAAACATTCTTTTCCGCAGATAAAAAATAAAGATATTTTTTCACATCCTCATTTGTTATTTCTTCAGCATCTTTTCGGCAAAACTGCAAAAACCTGCGATTGTAATAAAGATATGCCTTGAATGTTTTTCTGCTGTATCGGCGGATGATCAGTTCGTCAATCAGCTTGTCAAATCCGTTGAAAAATATGTCTCTGTATTTCAGCTGCAATGAAAATGACCAGGATATTCTCTCTTTATTAAAACTGTTTATCAGATGCCTGATAACCGATTTTGTATCCTCAAGCTTCCATAATTTTCTTTTTCTCAGCCATTGATATTTGCCTGCGGTTTTAATCTTTTTTATAAATTCCGGATCATATGGTAACTTAATATATAAACTGCCTGACTCTCCGGCTGTGATTTTAATGGTTTTCATTTTCACATTCCTCCGGTTTTTATAACTGCCTCTTTATGTCTGCTGCTTCTGATAATATAGAATGAAATATATCTGCATGCGCTAAATCTTCCTGTAAGGCAGCCGGATTTTCCTTGCCGATAAACAATTTTGCCTGCTATAATTCACTTGCATATCGATCGGAAAAAAGGAAGCGGACAAAAATGAAAAAACCTTTAATCGTATTTATTCACGGGGCGCTGCATTCGTCCAGCTGCTGGAAACTGGTAATTGATGAAATACATTCGGCCGATCCTCACCTGGAAGTGTTGGCTGTTGATCTTCCGGGACACGGGAGCGAACCCGGCGACCTGAAGACGCTGACAATTGACGGATGTGTGGAAAGCGTTTATGCGCAAATTATAAAAATGAAGCCGGACCGCCTGATAATTATAGGACATTCCATGGCCGGAATTGTAATTCCGGGACTTACTGAAAAATTCGGAGCAGGCATGGTGGAAAGAATTATTTTTATTTCCTGCTGCATCCCTTCCGAAGGGAAGTCAATGACAGAATTGCTGACTTTTCCGATCAGTGCTGTTTCGGCTTTTTTAACCCGGATAAAGCTTGCTGTTCTTAAACCTTTCCCCGCCCCGTTCTCACTCTGGATGTTTGCCAACGGCATGAACAGGCAAAAGAAAAAAATTGTACTCGCCAACCTGTGCCCCGAAAGCATGGGCTTCATGATGGAACCGCTTTACCGCAAAGACTTCCCTAAGGTAAGCATGGACTGGGTGCTTTTAAAACGCGATCATGTAATTATCGAAAAAATGCAGAGGAAATGTATCGCCAATCTGGGCGGAGTTGATAATACATTCGAACTGAACACCTGCCACAATGCCATGATCAGCGAACCGGAACGGATCGCGCAGATAATCCTTGAACGCAGATAATGATAGACAACATAATCCCCAGATTGTAAACTGTCCTTATGGAAAATGATTATTTCGTATTTACGGCGGTTGGTCCCGACAGGGTCGGTCTGGTGGATGATATTACGGACTATCTGGAAAAAAAGAAATGCAATATTCTGGAAAGCCGTATGGCTTCGCTCGGTGGAGAATTTGCCGTTATCATGCTTCTGCAGGGGCCGGAGACAAGCTACAAGGAAATTTCCGGGAACCTGGGAATGCTTGCCGAAACAATTGAATGCTCGGTCGATATCAAGCAGACCAGTATTGAAAACAGGCGCCATGGCTGGAAGCCTTATGTAATTAATGTAAGTTCGATCGATGCGCCGGGGATTGTTCATGCCCTGACAAGTGTGCTGCATTCGCTGGGCATTAACATAGAAGATCTTAACGCGGACACAGTTGCTGCGCCGTGGACGGGAACACCGATGTTTCATCTGAAAGCACGGATATCGGTTCCTGCAGGCGTTTCACTTTCCTCCTTAAGGGGCTCGCTGAATATTCTGGAAACAGAAAAGGATATGGATATCGATATTAAGCCTTTTGTGATGGATACTGCTGAATAATGCTGCCGGAGAGTTATAATGAAAAGTAAAATAACGCGATTTACATTCAAATCAGCCGAAGGCTGTGATCTTTTTGCCTGGAAATCTGAAGTTAAGGATGCAAAGGCGGTTCTGCAGATTGTCCACGGAATGTCGGAACACAAGGACCGCTATCTGGATTTTGCCGAATTCTGCGCTTCGGAAAAAATCAGTGTCTATATTCATGACCATCTCGGTCACGGCGAAAGTGCCGGCGGGCTTGACAATATCGGGGTTTTGCCTGCCAAAAAGGGCTGGCAGAAAATGAAGGATGATATTCACGGCTTAAGCGAAATAGTCAGGAAAGAACAGCCGCGTCTGCCGCATTTTCTTCTGGGTCACAGCCTGGGGGCCTTTATCGTAAGGTCTCTGCTTATGTCGGGTTACTGCGAATACAGCGGAATTATCCTTACCGGAAGTCCTGTAAACCCCGGTATTGTCAGGATTCCAGGTGTTTTC
>CAZKOK010000523.1:0-3203 GCA_964554355.1 uncultured Spirochaetia bacterium
GTATTTATACTCATAGCACCGGCTATATAAATACAGATCAGCCCCCCATGAGTATTCAGGCCTAAAGGAGGTATGTATAATCCTATCTGCTGCAGCATATTGTAAAGGGCGATCATTGCCAGGATCCCCGGAAAAACATTGATAATCATGATACTCATCATGATGTACTTCTTGGATCTGAATTTGAAACGCGACAGGGCATAGGACACTATACATGTAATAAACAGAATAATCGCTACGGAAATAAGACTTATCTTGAGTGAATTAAGAAGCCATTTTGAATAGAACAGGGTTTTGGAAGACAGCAGTTCGGTATAATTGTTTACTGTCGTTTTTGTTGGAAGCAGCTTTGCTCCAAGAAGAGATTTCGCCGCATTAAACGAAGTTGAAATAACCCACAGGAACGGAACAACAGCAAAGGCAACAAGAGCTGCAGCAAGAATATATTTGCCGATATAAACCGCTGTCTTTCTGTTTTTGTAACTCAGCGAAGGCATGTTTTCAGGCTTTTTGATTCTCAGTTTCTTTAGAAACTTCAATGAAGGCAGTTTCATGATTAATCAACCTCCTTGAATGCTTTTGTACTGCGAGTCTGGAAAAATACCATTATGGCTACAAATATAAACAGTATAACTGTAATGGCCGAGGCAAAACTGTAATCCGAAGCATTTGCAGTACTGAAACCCAGCCGGTAGACAAATGAAATAAGGAGGTCCGTTTTTCCCATAGGTACAATCGAATCCGCCATTGCCGGCAGACCCGCATTAAATCCCCAGACAAGGGTGAAATTGTTAAAATTAAAACTTAATGAAGCGATAACAAGAGGTGCCAGAATCCTTAACACCATGGGCATGGTTATATATCTTAATTTCCTGAATGCTCCTGCTCCGTCAATATCAGCAGCCTGAAATATTTCATTCGGGATTGACTGGAGAGCTCCTGCGCAAAGGATATAAAAATACGGATATGAGAGATAAACATTTATCAGAATAAGAGCAATTCTTGTCCATGCGGCATCAGTAAAAAACTTGGGCGCCGCCCCGAAAATATTCTGTATGATTCCGGTTATAAGTCCCTTGTTTTCATTAAGAAGGCCTTTCCATACAACAATTGAGACAAGAACAGGAATCGGATAGGGCACAATCAAAAGCGCACGTATTATCCTTTTCCCAGGCAGCCTTTCAAAAACAATTGCGATCATCAGCCCTACAAGAAAAGAGATAATTACAGAAAAAAAGGTAAAGGCAATATTCCAGATCAGTATGCTGAATATAGGATTTCTGTAACCCGGATTGGAGATGAAACGCGAATAATTATCCGTGCCGACATTTATTATGAAACCAGGAGAGAGTTCTTCTCCATCATCTGCAGTAAACGTTCCGTCTTCTGCCGCATATATTTTGCCTGTTTCGGCATCAGTAAAACTGTCCGAGTCTTCATCATAAATATATCTGGCTTTGAGGGACGTAGCTTCCCTGAGTGAAATAACCTGAACAGTAAAAGGTGCTTTACCGAATATTATTTCACCAAGCTGCGATATTATCGGAACAACATCCTTTCGCGTAAGTTTTTTATATCCGCCGGGAAGTTCTTCAGGAATCCCGCCGGAGTCAAGTTTTCCAAGATCAGCCGGTTCTTCGGTATATATTTCCGGTTCCCTGCCTTCATATGCAAGGATCGATTCACCTGATTCGGACTGCAGCCAGAGAGCATATTCATTTTTGCCTTTTAAATATGCCGTCCAGCTGTAGGTCAGCGCATCCTCTTCCTGATACTGCTTATCGGAAATCCTCTGGATGGCCTGCTGCCTGGTAATAAGGTGTCCTCCTCTCATATTTGTAAATGAAAGCAGGACTGTATACACAATCGGGTAAATTGAAAAAAGCAGAACCAGTACTATCCCGATTGCCATCCATTTATACGCACTGAATTTTTTCCGCAGATAGACAAGACTTACAAAAATCACGACAGCGCCGACAATTGCGGTAAGGGGGACAAGTCCGTCCCTGATAAGTCTGATCATTGCTATAAGTCCGAAGAATACAACAAGGCAGACTACTGCAATTGAAATCAGATAGCCTGTTGTTATCCGCTTTTTGTCTTTAATGTCAACCACGGCCAAACATCCTCCTGATATTTTTCCGGAATATAGTCCGGATTTTTTCTCATGTAAGCATCATTCCTTTTTATGAATGCGAAGGAGCCGTTTCAGACTCCCCCGCTGTAATTATATCCGGAAGATGCAGATGCTTTCTATTCTGCTTCTTCTATCTGGGTGCGTATCTGTTCAACTGCATTATCAAGAGCTTTCTGAGGTGTCAGTTCACCCGAAAAAGCCAGAGCTGCCGCATTCACCCATGAATCCCAGACATATCCCATGGCCGGAATTGACGGCATCGGAATTGCATTAACGCCTGCGGAATTAAATCCTGCAGAATCGGCATCACCTGCACTCTCAAAAATCGATTTCCATGCTGAAGGTCTCTGTTCGGCATCAAAAATCTTCTGCATATTTTCCTGGGTAGCAATATATTCCACAGCAAATGTTTTTGCAAGAAGAGCGTTCTTGCTGGCAGAACTAATTACTATACCCTGAACACCAAGGAAAGGAGCTCCCTGTTCGCCGCCTTTTTTGGCAGCAGGGAACGCGGTGATTTCATAAGGGACACCTTCTGTTCTTATTCTGTTAAGGGCCCAGGGGCCTGTATAGATAAACGGTGCGCGTCCGGTTTCAAAATCGACATGAGCGCCGTCCCAGTCAATTGCTTCTGTTGCATAGCCGTTTTTAACAAGCATTGTCAGCCATTCAAGTCCTTTTACGAAACCTTCCTTGTTAAGACCTATATCATCAGAAGTCAGACTTCCGTTTTTGTCTTTGCCGAAAATATATCCGCCGAAAGCTGAATATACCGGAAACATATTGTAGGTTGCATCAGGAAAACCCATGATTACATCAGCTTTTCCTTCATCCACAAGTTTTTTTCCGACTGCATACAGTTCATCAAGAGTCTTCGGCGCTTCCGGTACCATATCGGTGTTGCGGAAGAATCCTATATTTTCAACTGCAAGAGGGATGCCGTACAATTCGCCGTTGTAGGTAAAACCCTCAATCGCCGGACCCAGATAGTTTTTTTCTTTTCCGGCAAGGTTAACTGGCACTACAGCATCATTTTCTACCAGAGCCCCGAGATTGTCATGCGGAA